>JAIEPP010000431.1 GCA_019748335.1 Xanthobacteraceae bacterium | reverse complement strand
CATTTCCTTCTTCAACCAGGACCTGGAAGCAGCACCTCCGGCCGACTGGCTGGCGTTCCGGGAGAAGCTGCAAAAGTCGGACGGGGTGCTGTTCGTGACTCCCGAATATAACCGCGCGATCCCCGGCGTGCTGAAGAACGCCATCGACGTCGGCTCGCGCCCCTACGGCAAGAGCTCGTTCCTGGGCAAGCCGGTCGGCATCATCAGCAACTCGCCGGGACCGCTGGGTGGCGTCAGCGCGGCCAAGACTCTACAGAACATTTTGCCGGGCATTTCCGGCCCCATCATGGGCCAGCCCGAAGCCTATCTGAACGCTGTCGGCGACGCCTTCGACGACAAGGGCAATCTCACCAAGGAACCGCTGCAGAAGGTGCTGCAGCAGTACCTCGACGCCTTTGCGGCGTTCGTGGAAAAGCAGAACCGGTAAGGGCTGCACTCTAGTCTCTCGCCGTCATTGCGAGGAGCGACAGCGACGAAGCAATCCAGCCCTTCAAAAAAGAAGACTGGATTGCTTCGCTTCGCTCGCAATGACGCGGATGGGCCTTTGATCGCAACAACGGTCGAATTGCCTGCTTTTTGCGCAAGACCGTCGCTCTTAGCATTCCCTTAACCAGACCGTCGCATCTTGCTGACATGGTCTCCCGTACCCGACTGAAAGCACTGCTGACCGGGCTCGCCCTCTACACGATGGCCGGGCTGATGGTCGGCTATTTCGGGGTCAACGCCTATACCGGCAAGTACGGGCTGAACGCGCGGCAGGAACTCGATCAGGAGATCATCGCGCTGACCTCGGAACTGGCGCGGCTGAAGCGCGAGCGGGCGCAGGGCGAGCAGCGGGTCTCGTTGCTTCGGTCGGACCGGGTCGACCCCGACATGCTGGACGAGCGCGCGCGTTTCCAGCTCGACTACGTCAATCCGCGCGATCTGGTCCGGACCGTCACGCCGCGTTGATCGGAAGTTGATGCACGCCCGCCGGCGTCGTCTGCGCTCTGATCCGCAAATTTCAAAAAACTGCAAAATCAATTTCGAAAATGTCGCGTCGCGTTGCAGTGCGGCATAGCAATATTTTCGCCAGCGCACGCAATCCTTTCACGGCGGTTTGAGTTGGGATAGAGAGGGCTGATCGTCTCTCTCATCCGGAATTGCCATGGCCGCACCCAAGAAAAGCGCTGACAAGGAAGCAGGGCAGGAGAAGGCAAAGGGGGCCCCTCCGGATTTCACCAAGGCGCAGGAATTGGCCGCGCTCCGGGACATGCTGCTGATCCGCCGCTTTGAGGAAAAGGCTGGCCAGCTCTACGGCATGGGTGCAATCGGCGGCTTCTGCCACCTCTATATCGGCCAGGAAGCCATCGTCGTCGGCATGCAGATGGCCCTGAAAACCGGCGATCAGGTCATAACCGGATACCGCGACCACGGTCACATGCTGGCCTGTGGGATGGAAGCCAAAGGCGTGATGGCCGAACTGACCGGGCGCCGCGGCGGCTATTCCAAGGGCAAGGGCGGCTCCATGCACATGTTCAGCAAGGAGAAGAATTTCTACGGCGGCCACGGCATCGTCGGCGCCCAGGTTTCGCTCGGCACCGGTCTTGCCTTCGCCAATCGCTACCGCGGCAATGACTCCGTCAGTCTGGCCTATTTCGGCGACGGCGCTTCGAACCAGGGCCAGGTCTATGAGAGCTTCAACATGGCGGAGCTGTGGAAGCTTCCGGTGATCTACATCATCGAGAACAACCGCTACGCCATGGGCACCTCGGTGACGCGCTCCTCGGCCCAGACCGATTTCTCCAAGCGCGGCATCTCCTTCAACATCCCCGGCCAGCAGGTCGACGGCATGGACGTTCGCGCCGTCAAGGCCGCGGGCGACGAGGCGGTCGCCTGGTGCCGCGCCGGCAAGGGACCGTTCATCCTGGAAATGCAGACCTACCGCTACCGCGGCCACTCGATGTCGGATCCGGCCAAGTACCGGACCCGTGAAGAGGTCGACAAGGTCCGCAACGATCAGGATCCGATCGAGCAGGTGCGCGAGCGCCTGCTGGCAGCCAAGGTCACCGAGCAGGAGCTGAAGGCGATCGACGCCGAGGTCCGCGAGATCGTCAACGACGCCGCTGATTTTGCCCAGCACGATCCCGAGCCCGAGGCGTCCGAGCTGTGGACGGATATCTACCGATAAATTCCGACACCACGTATTCCGCAAAGCCTGAGACCGTTTTGCGATCCGAACACGTGGCAACAAGATGAGCGCAGAACAAAACTAAGAGTGATTTCGGGAGCCGATATGCCCATTCAAGTGCTGATGCCTGCGCTGTCGCCCACGATGGAAAAGGGCAACCTTGCCAAGTGGCTGAAAAAGGAAGGCGAGACGATTAAGTCGGGCGATGTCATCGCCGAGATCGAGACCGACAAGGCGACGATGGAAGTCGAGGCGACCGATGAGGGCACGCTCGGCAAGATCCTGATCCCCGAAGGCACCAACGACGTCGCGGTCAACACGCCGATCGCGACCATTCTGGCTGATGGCGAAACCGCGGCAGATCTCGGCAAGGCGCCGGCCGCCGCACCCAGCCCCAGCGTGCAGAAGGAAGTCGCGGAATCACGTTCGCCGGTTGGCGAAGGCAAGCCGATGATTTCGGCGCCGCCGTCCGCACCGGCAGCTGCTGTCGCCGAGCCCGATCCGGAAGTGCCCGCCGGTACCGAGATGGTCTCGATGACCATCCGCGAAGCGCTGCGCGACGCCATGGCCGAGGAAATGCGGCGCGACCCCGATGTGTTCATCATGGGCGAAGAGGTTGCGGAATATCAGGGCGCCTACAAGGTCACGCAGGGCCTGTTGCAGGAATTCGGCGACAAGCGCGTGATCGACACGCCGATCACCGAGCATGGCTTTGCCGGCATCGGCGTCGGCGCGGCGATGGCGGGACTGAAGCCGATCGTCGAGTTCATGACCTTCAACTTCGCGATGCAGGCGATCGACCAGATCATCAATTCCGCGGCCAAGACGCTGTACATGTCTGGCGGCCAGATGACCTGCCAGATGGTGTTCCGCGGTCCGAACGGTGCGGCGTCCCGCGTCGCCGCCCAGCACAGCCAGGACTACTCGGCCTGGTATTCGCAGGTGCCCGGCCTCAAGGTGGTCGCGCCCTATTCGGCCGCCGACTACAAGGGGCTGCTGAAGGCCGCGATCCGCGATCCCAATCCCGTCATCTTCCTCGAAAACGAAATGCTGTACGGGCACACCGGCGAGGTGCCGAAGCTCGACGACTACGTGATCCCGATCGGCAAGGCGCGGATCGTGCGCACGGGCGGTCATGTCACGCTGATCTCGTGGTCGAACGGCATGTCCTATGCGCTGAAGGCCGCCGACGAACTGGCCAAGGAAGGCATCGAGGCCGAGGTGATCGACCTGCGCACGCTGCGCCCGATGGACACCGAGACCATCGTAGCGTCAGTGAAGAAGACCGGGCGCGCGGTGACGGTGGAGGAGGGCTGGCAGCAGAGCGGCGTCGGCGCCGAGATCGCCGCCCGCATCATGGAGCACGCCTTCGATTATCTCGACGCGCCGGTGGCGCGGGTGTCGGGCAAGGATGTGCCGATGCCGTATGCGGCAAACCTCGAAAAGCTGGCATTGCCGACGGTGGCCGAGGTGGTCGCGGCCGCCAAAGCCGTTTCCTATCGGTAAGTCCATGCCTGGTCCCAAAGAAATGGCTGGTCCCAACGAACAGCCACTGCCGCCGGACGTGATCGGACGCGAGGACGCCACCGAGGTGCTGCGCGCGTTCGTGGTCGACGGCGGGCTCTCGATCGCGTTCACGCGCGCATTCGAGGAGCCGGACATGTGGGGCATGCTGCTGGTCGACATCGCCCGCCATGCCGCGCGCGCCTATGCGCGCGAGGCTGAATACACCGAGGACGAGGCGCTGGGGCGCATCGTCGAAATGTTCGAAGCCGAAATCAATCGGCCGACGGATGTGGGCTCCACCACGCCCCGGTCGCAACAGGGTCACTGACAATGCCGATCAACATTTTGATGCCCGCGCTGTCGCCCACCATGGAAAAGGGCAACCTGGCCAAGTGGCTCAAGAAAGAGGGCGACAAGGTCAAGTCCGGCGACGTGATTGCCGAGATCGAGACCGACAAGGCGACGATGGAAGTCGAGGCGGTCGACGAGGGCACGATCGCAAAAATCCTGGTGCCTGAAGGTACCCAGGATGTGCCGGTCAACGATATCATCGCGATCATGGCCGGCGACGGGGAGGACGTGAAGGCGGCGGGTGCAGCCCCCGCACCGAAGGCGGCAGCCGCACCGGCCGCGCAACCGGCTCCGGCAGCAGCGCCTGCCGCAGCCGCGCCTGCGCCGAAGCCCGCTGCCGCGGCACCGGCTTCCGCGCCGCAGCCGGCGGCACCGGCCGCGCAAGCCGCCTCGCAAGCTAATGGACATGCCCGGGTGTTCTCATCGCCCTTGGCCCGTCGTCTTGCCAAAGAAGCCGGCATCGAGATCGGCCGCGTCAACGGCTCCGGCCCGCATGGCCGTATCATCGCGCGCGACGTCGAGGACGCCAAATCCGGCAAGGGCCTGAAAGCGCCGGCGGCAGCTCCAGGTGCCGCGCCTGCTGTTGCGCCGGCCATGAGCGACCAGCAGATCCTCTCGCTGTTCGAGCCCGGCTCCTACGAAACCGTGCCGCATGACGGCATGCGCCGGACCATCGCGCAGCGGCTGACGGCGGCCACGCAATCGATTCCGACGTTCTATCTCACCATTGACTGCGATATCGGCCGGCTGCTCGACGCGCGCGAGCAGATCAACGCCGCCGCCCCGAAGGACAAGGAAAAGAAGCCGCTCTACAAGCTCTCGGTCAACGACTTCGTCATCAAGGCGCTCGCGGTCGCGTTGCAGCAGGTACCAAACTGCAATGTCAGCTGGACCGAAGCCGGCATGCTCAAGCACAAGCATTCCGACGTCGGCGTCGCGGTCGCGATGCCCGGCGGTCTGATCACGCCGATCATTCGCAATGCCGAGACCAAGTCGCTGTCGACGATCTCGAACGAGATGAAGGATCTCGCGGCGCGCGCCCGCACCCGAAAGCTCAAGCCGCAGGAATATCAGGGCGGCACGTCGTCGGTT
>JAIEPP010000050.1 GCA_019748335.1 Xanthobacteraceae bacterium | reverse complement strand
GTCGCCATGCCGAGGCTGCCGGCCATCGCGGTGCCGCCGATCACGGTGCCCATCATCCGCAGCGGAAAGTTTTCGCGGGCGAGCGCCGCGTAGGGCGGCATGGTGCCGGCATAGATGAAGCCGAACAGCGCCGCGACCGCGTAGAATGCGGCGAGCTCGCGCACGAAGACATAACCGAGCGCGCCGAACGCCTGTGCCAGCAGACCCAGCACCAGCACGCGCTTGGCGCCGAAGCGATCCCCCAGCAGACCGAAGGCGATGCGGCCGCCGAGCCCGGCAAAGCCTTCCAGGCTGTAGATAGTGACGGCAGCCACCAGCGGAATGCCGCAACTGATGGCATAGCTGACGGTATGGATGATCGGTCCTGAATGCGTGGCGCAGCAGAAGAAGTTGGTCAGCAGCAGGATGACGAATTGCGGCGAGCGCAGCGCCTGGCCAAGCGTCATCTGCGCCTGCGCCGGATCGTCCGACGGCGCTGAGGGACCGGCTGCGAGCGCCGGCGGCCGGCGCACCAGGAGCGCCACCGGGATCATGATGACGGCGACGACCAGCGCCACGAGGCGCATCGAGGTACGCCAGTCGTGCTGCGAGACCAGCCAGGCCGCGAGCGGCGCCATCGTCATCGGCGCGATTCCCATGCCGGCCGAGACCAGCGACACCGCGAGGCTGCGGTGGGTGTCGAACCAGCCGGTGACGGTCGCCATCATCGGCGCGAAAATCGCCGCGCAGGAGGCACCGACCAGCAGCCCGAAGATGAACTGAAACGCGACCAGCGAGGTCGCCAGACTCGCAAGCCCGAGGCTCGTGGCCAGCATGACCGAGCCTGTCAGCACCACCGGCAGCGGCCCGAACCGGTCGGACAAGGTACCCCAGATCATGCTGGTAAGCGCCATCGCGAGAAAGCCGATCGTCATCGCGCTGGACACGCCGGTGACGGACCAGCCGGTATCGCGCACGATCGGCTGCAGAAACACCGGCAGCGAAAACATGCCGCCGATCGCGACGCAGCCGAGCAGGCCGCCGGCCGCGACGATCACCCAGCGATAGCGAGAATTTTCCATTTTGGGTCTCCAAGCATCCCTGTTCGGATACAAGACGAACGGGACAAACCGGAACCGACAGATGCCCATATCATTTTTTTCGAGTATTGGTGCGCCACAAAACCAGGAGATCGGCGGCATGCCAGTGCGTGGCGGATGCCTTTGCGGACGTGTGGAATTCGAAGTTGACCTGCCCTTCGCCAAATTCGTGAAGTGCCACTGTTCCCGATGTCGTCAAGCGACCGGCAGTGCCTTTGCCGCAAATGCCTATGTCCTGCCGCCGGCCTTCCGCTGGCTCGCCGGACAAGACCATGTGGCACGCTTCGATCTTCCCCAGGCACGCAGCTTCTCGACGTCGTTCTGCCGCGAGTGTGGCTCGCCGCTTCCGCACGCCACGCGCAGCGGCCGCGAGGTCATCATCCCAGCGGGATCGCTTAAGGAGGATCCCGGCGCTTCGCCGACGATAGACGCCTGCTGGCAATCCCGCGCGCGATGGCTCTCCGACGCGGTCGATTTGCCGACCTCCGATTAGCAATCATGACCGTCCGCCCCATTGTCCGTTACCCCGACCCCCGCCTCGCGCTCCCGGCGCAGCCCGTGACCGCGTTCGACGGCGCGCTGGGCGAGCTGGCGGTCGACCTGCTCGAGACCATGCACGCCGCGCCCGGCATCGGCATCACCGCGCCGCACATCGGTGTCTCGCTGCGGGTCGTGGTGCTCGACCTCGACCCCGTCAACGGAGCAAAGACCTACGTCAATCCGGAGATAACATGGGCCTCGCCCGAGATGATCATGCATCAGGAAGGCAGCGTCTCGATGCCCGGCGTCAATGACGACATCCAGCGCCATGCGCGGATCAAAATCAGCTATCGCGACATCGACGGCACCATGCATACCGAGGAATCGCAGGGACTGCGCGCGGTCTGCCACCAGCACGAGATCGATCAGCTCGACGGGATGTTCTGGATCAAGCGGCTGTCACGACTGAAGCGCGAGCGGCTGATCAAGCGGTTCGAGAAGATTTCGCGGGGTTGAAACCGATCCAGGCCCGGGAAATGGAAGATTTCTGATACCGGTCCCGGCATTGCGCCGCTATAGAGCGCGTAGCGCAACCCGTGAGGCACTCCTTTTGATCAGCCATCAAGACGTCAAGGCAGCGGCAGACCGGATCGCCGGCAAGGTGGTCCGGACGCCTGTCATCTATAGCGACGCCATCAGCCGCCTCGTCGGGGCGGACGTCTGGCTCAAGCTCGATACGCTGCAGGTCACCGGCGCGTTCAAGGAACGCGGGGCTGCCAACCGGCTATCGTTGTTGACGGCGCCGGAACGGGCGGCGGGCGTCATCGCGATGTCCGCAGGCAACCATGCGCAGGCGGTAGCGCGCCACGCGTCGCTGCTCGGTATCCGTGCCGTCATCGTCATGCCCGCCTTTACGCCGTCCACCAAGGTGACACGCACCGCCCGGTGGGGCGCCGAAGTCATCCTCCACGGTGAGACACTGGCCGAGTCCGCGGCGCATGCGCGTGCTTATGCCGAGGCGCACGGGCTGATCTTCATCCATCCCTATGACGACGATGCGATCATCGCGGGACAGGGAACGCTCGGCCTCGAACTGGTCGAGGATGTCCCCAAACTCGACATGCTCGCGATTCCGGTCGGCGGCGGTGGCCTGATGGCGGGGTGCGTGCTTGCGGTGCAAGGTACCGGCCGGCAGATCGATGTGGTCGGCGTCGAAGTGGAAAACTACGCCGCCATGGCGCAGGAACTTGCCGGCAAGACGGTCGAGGTCGGCGGACCGACGATCGCGGAAGGCATCGCCGTCCGCGACATCGGCCGCAAGCCGCTCGAGATCTTGCGCCATTTCGGCAACCGGGTCGTCACCGTTCCCGAACGCAGCATCGAACATGCGATCGCCCTGCTTGCCGAGGAAGCCAAGATCGTCACCGAAGGCGCCGGCGCCGCCGGTGTCGCGGCGCTGCTGGAACATCGCGAACTGTTCGCCGGACGCCGCGTCGGCGTTGCCGTATGCGGTGCCAATATCGACAACCGCGCTCTGGCCAATGTGCTCCAGCGCGTCATGGTGCAGGACGGCCGCATCACCCGGCTGGTTCTCGATATTCCGGATCGCCCCGGTGTGCTCGGCGAGATCGCGAGCCGCATCGGCGACGCCGGCGCCAACATCATCGAAGTCTCGCATCACCGTCTGTTCACCTCCCCGAGCGTGCAGGCGGCGCGCCTGGAGGTAATGTTCGAGACCCGCGACGCCGCCCATCGCGACGCCGTGGTGACTGTGCTGAAGCAGCATTACACCGTGACCCGACTGTGATCGTCCGACTTGCCCTGGCGGATTGCGATGGGATCAGCCACTTGACTTAACGTTTTTGTTAATTAACATACCTGTTAAATGAAATCGCTCGACCAGACATTTGCCGCACTCGCCGACCCCACGCGCCGGGCCATCGTCGCTCGCCTCGCCAAGGGCGACGCGACGGTCGGCGAACTCGCAGAACCGTTCAGAATTTCGCTCCCAGCGATATCGCGACACCTGAAGGTTCTCGAGGACGCCTCGCTGATTTCCAATCAGCGCGAAGGCAAGAGCCGGCGCTGCCATCTCAAGCCGGAAGCCCTCACCGGCGCCGCGGTGTGGATCAATTCTCAGCGCAGCTTCTGGAACGGGAGTTTCGATCGCCTCGACGCCCGTCTCAAGCAAAAGGCCAAGGAAAAGGTCGCGAAGGAGAAGCCATGACGAAACCCCTGGAATCGCCAGTGCTCGAAATTGTCAGGATCTTCGACGCGCCGCCGGCGCAGGTGTTCGAAGCATGGCTGGACCGGGAGCAATGGCAGAGCTGGATCGGCCCGGAAGGGGTCGATTGCGAGGTTCCGCTGCTGGAGCGGCGCGTAGGCGGGCGCTATCGCCTGATCATGCACTTGCCCGACGGCAACATCGTCAGGGTCACCGGGATATTCAAGGCGATCGACGCCAACAAGGGTTTTGCGATGACGTGGGGAGCGGAAGGCGGCACCCACGAAACGCTCGTCACCGTTTCACTGCGCGATCTGCGCGGAAGAACCGAACTTACATTGCGACATGAAGGCCTGCCCGGCGCCGACGACCGCGACAGTCACGACAGCGGCTGGCGCAGCGCGCTCAACAAACTCGCCAACCATCTGGGATCGAACGACAAGGTCCGCGCGTTACACTGACCGGGCGTGCCCTGCCCGCACCAAGTCACTCCCGTTGAAAAGTCCGTCTGTCAGGAGAGCACCGATGAACAAGAACACGATCTGCCTGTGGTACGTCCGTGACGCCGAAGAGGCCGCGCACTTCTATGCCAAGACCTTTCCCGACAGCAAAGTCGGCGCGGTGCACAAGGCGCCGTCCGACTTTCCGGGCGGCAAGGCGGGCCAGGTCCTGACGGTCGAGTTCACGGTGTGCGGCGTGCCGTGCCTCGGCCTCAACGGCGGCGACATGTTCAAACACAACGAGTCGTTCTCGTTTCAGATCGCCACCGACACCCAGGAAGAGACCGACCGCTACTGGAACGCGATCGTCGGCAACGGCGGCGCCGAGAGCGCATGCGGCTGGTGCAAGGATAAATGGGGCCTGTCATGGCAGATCACCCCGCGCGTGCTGACCGACGCGATGGCCAAGGGAGGCGACGTCGCCAAGCGCGCATTCGCAGCGATGATGCCGATGCGAAAGATCGACGTCGCCAAGATCGAGGCGGCGGTACGCGGCTGAACGGCAGGTTACCCCTGCCCGGCAGCCTTGAGGATCAGGCCGGCGATCGCATCCGGCTGCGATATCAAAGCAAGGTGGCTCGCCTTCACCTCGATCGTGGTCGCGCCCATGCGCTTGGCCATGAACCGCTCGAGATCCGGATTGATGGTGCGGTCCTCGGTGGAGACGGCATACCAGCTTGGCTTCGACCGCCAGGCTGCTTGCGTGGTCTTGCCTGACAGCAGCGCTTTTTGAAACGGCTGCTGGACCGCATACAGAACCTTTGCCTTCGCTTCCGGCAGGTCGCCGGCGAAATCGCGCAGGAACGCCGCCTCGCTCAGGCGTCC
>JAIEPP010000429.1 GCA_019748335.1 Xanthobacteraceae bacterium | reverse complement strand
GCGGTGGCGTTGCGCGCGTCTTGGGCGACGATCGTGCAGTGTTGCGCGTTGTTTGCCGTCGCGATCGGCGTCCGTGAACGTGGCGGACGTCGTGGGCAGGCGCTCCATCGCCCCACCGCGCCATGGGCGCTGTTGTTCTTCAACTTGACGCGATGGGCAAGGCCGATCGGCAGCGCGCCGGCGGCAAGGCTGGCCGCCGCCGGCATCAGTTTGCCCCACACGGTGTAGCCGCCTTCGCCGTCGAGCATTTCCCCCGCTTTCAGGTCGCGCTTGGCTACCGCGGCGACGTCGCCGCGAAAGCCGTGCGGCTGGCCGGTCGGCTCGTTGCGCAGCGCCGCCGAGAGGACCGAGATGTTCAGCTCCAGCCCGATCAGATGATAGGGCTTGTACATCGCCGCATAACGCCCGGAGGCATCGGTCTTCAGCCCGTATTGCTTGAAACAATCGGCGGCGTAGTCGTTCGGCGCTTCCAGCACGACATAGACGCCCCAGCGCAGGTCACGAAATACCGGGCGCCCGTCGCGTTCCAGCGATGATACGACTTCGACTACCCCGGACTTCTCCAGCACGCCGCCGCGATCGCGCGGCCGCATCACATGCGGCAGGTCGTCGACGCCGCACGGCGGGAACAGCAGGCCGCCGGTGGGCACATCGAGCCCGGTGGCGTTGGCGATCGCCGCCATTTCGATCGCGGATTTGGTGCCGTCCAGAAACGAGTTGAACATCTGCGGGTTCATGCCGGCCGACTGGGCTTCGCCCGCCGTCAGCCCGTAATGGCCCCAGACGCCCTCCGGTGTCACGTCGTGATAGGCCGGCAGGTATTTGGTGCCCTTGCCGGCGGCGACGACGCGAAAGCCCGTGGCGCGCGCCCAGTCCACCATTTCGGCGGTCAGCGCCGGCTGGTCGCCATAGGCCAGCGAATAGACCACGCCGGCCTTGCGCGCCTCCTCGGCGAGCAGCGGGCCCGCCAGCACGTCGGCCTCGACATTGACCATCACCACATGCTTGCCCGCCGCAATCGCCGCGCGGGCATGCCGGATGCCGACGGCGGGATTGCCGGTGGCTTCCACCACCACGTCTATCGCACCGCCCGCGATCGCGCGCACCCCGTCGTCGGTAAATGCGGTTCGCGCGATCCGCGCCTCGTCCCAGCCGACCGTGCGGCAGGCTTCGCGCGCGCGGTCGCGGTCAAGATCGATGATCAGCGGCACCTCGAGGCCGGGTGTGTGCGGCACCTGTGACAGGAACATCGAGCCGAATTTGCCCGCGCCGATCAGCGCGACGCGAACCGGTTTGCCGGCGGCAAGGCGGGCGTTGAGAAGGTGATGAAGGTTCATGGGGGGGTCCGATAACTGAGATGTGGCGTGGTGCGATCATTATCCGTCATGGCCGGGCTTGACCCGGCCATCCACGTCTTTGTCGCAGCAAGAGAGCTAAGACGTGGATGCCCGGGACAGGCCCGGGCATGACGACGTCCTTTTTTGTCCGACGTGAAATTTACTCCGCGGCCTGCCGGTGCGCCCGCGCCAGCCGCAACAGCGCATCATCGTCCACCGTCTGAATCGGCGCAAAATCGCGGTGCGCGATGTATTCCGGCCTTGTCGGCGTTCGGATGTAGTTCGAGACCGCGTTCAAGGTCAGGTAGACGATCTTGCGCGGATAGGGCGTGATGTTGCCGGCCGAACCATGCACCAGATTGCCGTGGAACATCAGCATGCCGCCGGCCTTGCCGGTCGGCGCGACGATACCGCCTTCCTTCACCAGCCGGGTCACGGTCGCCTCGTCCAGCGTCCACAGCGGATAGGACGTGGTGGCGAGGTCATGCGCGGCCGGCAAATCGCCGGCGTGCTGGCTCCTCGGCACCAGCATCAGCGGGCCGTTGATCGGCATCACCTCGTCGAGGAAGATCGCGATGTTCATCGCGCGCGGCTGCGGCATGCCGTCGTCGCGCTTCCAGGTGCCGTAGTCCTGATGCCACTGCCAGACGTCACCGGTGAAGGCCGACTTGGCGTTGATCTTGTACTGATGCATGTAGACTTTTTCGCCGAATACCTGTTCGACGGGGTCGATCATGCGCGGATGCGCGCCGAGCGCGCCGAAAGCTTCGTTGTAGAGATGGGCGGCAAAGGCGGTGCGCGGCGCGCCGCTCTTTTCGCGCCACACCTCCGGGCGATTGGCATCGTAGATGCCCTCGGCCTCGCGGGCGAGATAGGCGACTTCCTCGGGGCTGAACAGCTCCGGCAGGAACAGCCAGCCCTCGCGGTTGAACGTGTCGATCTGCTGTTGGGTCAGTTTCATGGCGTTTCCTCCTGTGCGTTTATTTGTTTGTTCATTTCGTTCGTCATGGCCGGGCAGAAGCGCGAAGCGCGTCTTCGCGCTAGATGACCCGGCCATCCACGTCTTCCTTGAGCAAGGAAAGACGTGGATGCCCGGCACAAGGCCGGGCATGACGGATAGCTACGCGGCCTCGTCGGTCGCCTTCAGTCTTTCCTCGGTCATTCGTCCCGCGGTCTGCGCATGCGTCAGCGCCGCGGCCTCCGCCGCCCTGGCGTTGCCGGCCAAGATCTGCGCGGCGATGGTTTCGTGTTCGGCCCAGGCGCTGTCGCGGTAATCGAGCTCGGCCAGCACGGTCGCCATCGAGCGGCGCATGTGCGGCCATTGCGGCGCGATCAATTCCGAGATTGCGGGGTTGCCCGACAGCCGGTGAATGGCGCTGTGGAAATCGACGTCGAGTGCGATCAGGTGCGCCAGCGAGGTCTGCGCATTGATGGCTCGCCCGGCGTGCAGCGCCGCTTCGAGCCGCGCGCGCCCGGCGGCATCCGTTCTGGCGCGTTCGGCAGCGAGCCGCGCCGCCAGCGCGTCGATCGCGCCGCGTACTTCGTAAAGCTGGCGGATGCGCGAGGGATCGAGGCGGGTGACCTCAAAGCCGCGCCGGCCGCTTTCGGCGACGAGGCCCTGCCGGTGCAGCAGATGCAGCGCGTGCGAGACCGGCTGACGCGATACGCCGAGCCTTTCAGCCAGTTCGTTCTGCCGGATGCGGTGCCCCGGCGGCAGCGTGCGATCGGTGATCGCCTCCAGGATCCGGGCGTAGACCTGGTCGATCAGGTTGGGGAGCGGGTCTAACGGGATCATGCCGGACATCGGGTTTGGAATACGGAATTCCGTATTCGATACCGCCGACGGGGAGCGGGGTCAAGGGTCCCGGTTCTGACCGGGCGCCAATTGCGTACGGCCATCGATGGAACCGAGGGTGCTAAATTTACGATCGCGAGCTAAACCACGATCAGGCCGGGCCTGTCGGCCTCGCTTTCGCGCCGGTTGCCTATCCGTTCGAACCGCATTGCCTGTCATGTCAGAGTCCTGGTCCATGCTGCGACCGACCATCCGAAAACGCATCCTCGGCATTGCCATCGGTTTGATCTTCCTGATGGCGATCACCTCGGCACTGTCGACGGCGATGACGCGAAAGATCGCCCATCAGCTCGACGAACTCAGCGGCAAATATGTCGAGGCCTACGGACACCTGGCGCGGATGAACGTTCGCTCGCTGGAGCAGGCGCTGGCGCTGCGCCGCATGGTGATCGCGAAAATGCAATCGCCGCCGGATGATGCAGGTTTTGCGGAACGCCGAAAACTTTACGAGACCAAGGGTCTGGAGATCGATCAGGAGGCGCAGGCCGCGCGTGCCCTAATCAATGCGATCCTCGAAGATACCTCAACCGTGTCGGACAACGCCCGGCTCGGCCGGATCGACGACCGCATCGAGCATGTGAACGAGGATATTCGTCGCTATTTGGGTGAAGAGAACGCGCGCATGATGCCGCTGCTCGAGGCCCGAAATTTTCCCGAAGTCAGGACCAGCCTCGCCCGGGTCGACGCGCTTCGCGACGAATTCAACCAGAAGGTCGAGGAAATCCGCAAGGACATGTTGGCGCAGGTCCGCAGCGATTCCGTAGTGACGATGCGGGACCAGCAGACCGCCATCATTATCTCTCTCATCCTGACCGTGCTCGCGGCCGTCCTCGGCCTGCTGTTCTCGCTGTTCATCAGCACTGGGATCACCACGCCGGTCCGGCGGCTGCTCGACGGCACACGGGCGGTCGAAGCCGGCCGGCTCGACGCGTCGATCGACGTCACCACCAAGGATGAAATCGGCCAGCTCACCACCGCGTTCAACAACATGGTCGAGCAGTTGCGCCACAAGGAGCGGCTGCGCGAAACCTTTGGCAGATATGTCGACCCGCGCGTCGTGGAAGGGCTGATCGACCCGAAGGCGTTGACCGCGAGCGACGGCGAGCGGCGGGTGATGACGGTGCTGTTCTGCGACATGAAGGGCTTTACCAGCCTCAGCGAAGGCACCACGCCGCAAGGCCTCGTCAAGGTGATGAACCACTATCTGTCTGTCATGTCGGGCCCGATCCGCGGCCATCGCGGCATCATCGACAAATATATCGGCGATGCCATCATGGCCTATTGGGGTCCTCCCTTTACCGAGCATGCCGAGCAGGCGCAGCTCGCCTGCCTTGCCGCCGTCGACATGGTCCAGCGCGGTGAGGCGTTGCGGACCGAGCTGGCTGAATTGCTCGGCGTGCGGACCATTCCGAGCGATTGCACCGTTCGCATCGGCATCGCCACCGGCGAGGTACTGGTCGGCAGCATCGGTTCGGAATTCATGATGAGCTACACCGTGATGGGCGACGCGGTGAACCTGGCGTCGCGGCTGGAAGGCGCCAACAAGGTCTATGGCAGCCACTCGCTGGTTTCGGAGCCGGCCACCAAGGCGGCCGGCGATGCGATCGAGTTTCGCGAGATCGACCGGCTGGTCGTCGTCGGCCAGACCCATCCCGAGGCGGTGTTCGAGATCATCGGGCGCAAGGACGAACTCGACGAGACATCGTTGCTGCTGCGGGTTCGCTATGCCGAAGGGCTAGCCGCCTATCGCGCCCGCCGTTGGGACGACGCGCGTGAGGCTTTCAGCGCTGCGCTCGAAGCGGCTCCGGGCGACGGGCCGTCGACGGCGCTGCTCGAACGCATCGACGGCTTCCAGGCCAATCCGCCGCCAGCGAATTGGGATGGCGCGTGGCGCCTCG
>JAIEPP010000600.1 GCA_019748335.1 Xanthobacteraceae bacterium | reverse complement strand
TTCGAAACCACCGTCCGCACCGCGATCGACAGCCTGCAGTCGGCCGCGGGCTCGATGCAGACCACGGCGCAGAGCATGTCGGTAACGGCCGATCAGTCCAGCGCGCTGGTCAGCGCGGTGGCCTCCGCCGCCGAGGAGACCTCGGTCAACGTCCAGACCGTGTCGTCGGGCACCGAGCAATTGTCGTCCTCGATCGCGGAGATCGGCCGCCAGGTCGTCACCTCGGCGGACATCGCCCGCAAGGCGGTCGAGGAAGCTGGCCAGACCGACGCCACGATGCAGGGACTGGCCGACAATGCCGGCCGGATCAGCGTGGTGGTCGACCTGATCCAGACCATCGCCTCGCAAACCAATCTGCTGGCGCTCAACGCCACCATCGAAGCCGCGCGCGCCGGCGATGCCGGCCGTGGATTCGCCGTGGTCGCCTCGGAGGTGAAGAGCCTCGCCAACCAGACCGCCAAGGCCACCGACGAAATCCGCCAACAGATCGTCAGCATGCAGACGGTGACGACGTCGGCGGTGTCGGCGATCCGCAGCATCTCGACCACGATCAGCGAGATCAACGACGTCACCACCGCGATCGCGACCGCGGTCGAGGAGCAGGGTGCGGCGACGCGCGAGATCGCGCGCAACATCCAGCATGCCGCCGGCGGCACCAGCGAGGTCTCCAGCAACATCGTCGGCGTCTCCACGGCCTCGACCGAAGCCGGAACCGCCGCCAGCGAGGTCCTGAGCGCCTCCGGCGCGCTGCGCCATGAGGCCGAGGTGCTGCGTGCGGAAATCGACGCGTTCCTGTCGAATATCAGGGCGGCTTAGGCCATCATTCCGGGGCGTTCCGCAGGACCGAACCCGGAATGACGGTCATCCGCTTTTTCGGCTAGCGCCCCGCCTTTGGTGCGGGTAAGCCGTAGCGATGGATACAAAGACAGAGACGATGTCCTCGGCCGAGGCACTGCGATACCCTTGGGAAAATCACCCGGGCCACGACCAGGTGGTCGAGGTGATGCCCGGCGTGCTGTGGGTCCGGCTCAAGCTGCCGTTCCGGCTCAACCACGTGAACATCTACCTGCTCGCCGACGGCGACGGCTGGGCGATGGTCGATTCCGGTTTCGGCAACGAAGAGACCATCGCGGCCTGGACCGTTTTGTTCGAGGGTCCGCTGAAACATGTGAAGATCTCGCGGCTGATCGTCACCCATTCGCACCCCGACCATGTCGGGCTCGCGGGCTGGATCGTCGAGCGCTTCAACTGCCCGCTGCAGATGTCGCAGGTCGAATATCTGCAATCGGTCTATCACCAGAACCGCGGCACCGAAGAACGCAAGATGGCGCAGCGGCTGTTCTTCCGCCGCCACGGCATGGACGAAAGCTTGACCGACAAGCTGCTCGGTCGCGGCCAGGATTATTTGAAGCGGGTCTCGACGCTGCCGCCGTCCTATCACCGCATTTCGCATGGCGATGAAATTTCGATCGGGACGCGGCGCTTCAAGGTCATCACCGGCGGCGGCCACGCGCTCGACCAGGTGATGCTGTATTGCGCGGCCGACAAGCTGTTCCTGTCGGCCGACCAGGTGCTGAGCAAGATCTCGCCCAATGTCAGCGTCTGGGCGGTCGAGCCCGACCAGAACTCGCTCGGCGAATACCTGGCCTCGCTGGCGAGCCTGACCACGACGCTGCCCTACGACGTCATGGTGCTGCCTGGCCACGGCGTGCCGTTCTACGGCCTGAAGACGCGGATCAAGCAGCTCGCCGATCATCACGAGGACCGTTGCCGGCTAATCGCCGAAGCCTGCCGCGAAGTGCCGCAGACCTCGCGGCAACTGGTGCCGGTCGTGTTTCACAAATACGAACTCGACGTGCATCAAATGGGCTTTGCCGCCGGCGAACTGATCGCGCATGTCAATTACATGCTCAACGAGGGCCGCCTGACCTCGGAAGTCACCGACGGCGTGCTGCGTTTCCGCACCACCTGATAGCGCTCCAGATCGTTGTACTTTCGTTCCGGGGCGCGGGACCGGATAGCGGTTGATCAGCGTCGAACAGCTCAATTGGTATTTCAAATACATTCAACTTGCAATAGAGTGGCTCGACGAGGCCGCCATGATCGATATTGCACATCTTTCAGACATCCATTTCGGAAATGATTTCAGCCAAGCGACCTGGAACTCCGTCGTCAACGCCGTGATTGGTTTCGACCCGCATCTGATCGTCGTTTCCGGCGACTTGGTCGACCATCCCTCGCCGGAGCATCTGTTAGCCGCGAAGGGTGCGTTGCGATATCTCCTCGAAAAGACCCACGCAAATTCCAATGCAGTGCGAAAAGGCAAGGGCCGAGTGGCGGATATGATCGTCATCCCCGGCAACCACGATGTCTTTGAGTCTGGCATCGCCTTCGGCCAGGAACGGCTCGATTGGTTCAAACGGATATTTCACGGCAACACCGATAAGGCCGAAGAGGTATTGCTCAGCCAACTCAACGTTGACAACCTCGGTTTCGATCCGGTTTTTCTCGGCTTTGCGGCCGGCTCGGAGCCGCAAGATGCCGGGCGGTGGAGCAGAATAAAAGCTTGGACAGGCGGATTGTTGTCCGGACGTACGGTCGCTCCGTGGAACAAGGACAACGATTTCGCGGCACTTATTGGCCATGCCGAGCCCAGACCAAACGTGAGCACGCCGGCGTCTTCTCCAGTGCTGTTGGCACTGCTTGACTCAAATCCGACGAAAGCAGGCTGGGACGCCGCATCCGGATTGGTCGAAGATAGCGAGCTCTTGAGTTTGCAAGAAGAGCTGGCGAAGGTGAAAACGTCCTATGTGGCTCGGATCGCGATCGTGCACCATCACGTGCTGCCGGTCGCCTTCGCGCGCGGCGCGGGGAAAAAGTTAGGCGAACCAATGATGGTCCTGCGCAACGCCGGCACGGTGCTGCGCATTCTTGCCGATCACAAGTTCGACCTTGTCTTGCACGGACATTGGCACAAGTCTCAGTTCGCCCGGATCGATTTCGGCGTAGGCGACGCCGACAGCTACCCGATGGCCGTCGCATCGGCCGGCAGCGCGGCCATGGCGTCCGAGGACGTCAGGGCCAACAGCATCAACCTGATCAGGATCGCTGCGACCGGCCAGATCGAGGTCAAGAGCGTCGACTACGGCGGCCCACAGGCTCCCAATCCTAACGGCGACCCCGGACGCCATTATCGCCTTTACAGGGAGCCGCTTTCCGACGCAAAGCGCCGCGCCTACATTCGCGCCCGCGAGCGTCATCCGATCGAATGCCAACTGCGCGAACAGAATTGCGAAATTACCGAGAATGGCGACTTCTGGATGATCGACCGGTTCGATGCACTCCGGGTTCACCATAGTATTCCGCACTACCCCAGGCGCCCCACTGGTATGTACATTCCTCCTTATGGACACTTTACTGCACTCCAGCTCGACGATAAATCGATCCGTGCCGGAGCGACACTTACGGAAGCGCGCGACCATCCAGACTGGAAGGATGGCGTATTCGAGTACTACTGGATCAATCTGCCAGGGGGCGGACTGACACTGGGAGGCGAGGCCGCCGGATTCTCCGTTCGTAGCGGTTGCGCCAACTGCATGATGATGACGCGTTGGGAGGCACTCGAACGAGCCGGCCAAGGTGAACGAAAGCCGGGCTTCGACAATGAGTGGGTGGGAGCTCTCATTTCCCTCCCTACGCGCACCCTAATTATGAATCTGAAATTTCCGCCAAGCCTTGCGACGGTACAGGTGTACGTCGAATGTCGGCGACCCCCGCAATATCCCCTCTATGAGGTCGACCAGTGGGGCGACGCGCGTTTGCCCGAAGCGGATATGGTGATTGATCCCGTTGTCCAAGAAGAAGAGCAGCGGGAACTGCACTTCAAACCATCGTCGCGCACATGGACCCTCAAGGTCGACCGCCCCCTCGTTGGCTACCAGTACGCGCTTCGTTGGCAGGTTCCGGGGGATCGGATCGATGCGCCGGTCGCAGGCGTCACAAGAGAGTGGCAGAAGATGCTGCTCAATCTCGGCGACCGTATCGACAAGAAAAACGAGAGCGACAACGACCGCCAAGCAATCAAGCAGTTTGACCTGCTCTGCAAAACGCTGGAAATGGAAATCGGCGGAAGCAGCCCGGACGAAAAATGGACCATCGCGCTTTTTGTCTATGACTCGCAAGATCTGGCACTGAAGCCGACATTCAGCCGCCGGTCCTGGACGGCCGAACATTTGCCGCGTTCATTCAAAATTCCGTATGGCGACGGCGTGAGCGGCGCTGCATTTCAGCAAAGGCGGATCATCGCCTGGAATCGCGGCGCGGTAACGTCCGATCCTCGGGATTCCGCACCTTCGCTGATCACGCCAGTGCCCTATCCGGACGCCGCCTTAGGTCCGACCGATACCATCAATGTGCTGGCGCTGCCGGTCTACCACTCCGGCAGTGAGGAGGTCCGGCAGCCTCCGCCGTGGGCAGCCATCGGCGTCGTTACTTTCGATTCATCTTCCGATGCTTCGCCGATCAACGCGATGGACGACGCACAACGGCGGCGGCTTCGTGTACTCGCCCAAGCCCAAGTGGACAAGATCGTCCAGGCGGTTCGGGGCAAACGCTAGGCGCGCCACGCCTGACTCTAAGTGCTTGTACAGATGGCGTGCGGACTTATGTACGGAATTGTGTTAGGATAATCTGGTAACCTCGGCCTTCGCAGGAGAGAAGCATGTTCCGTCTTGAGCTTGGTGGTGGTGCGGTAGCCTTCGAGAATGAGGGAGAAGCGGACCGCGTGGCCAGCGTCAGGCTGAACGAACTTGTTCAACGAAATTGGCCTCCGGAAGTCATTGAAAATATTAGGCAATATCAGAAGCATCTAGGGCATCCGGAAACTGCCTCCGAGCTCGACATCACGACGCTCCCGGCCGCTATTGTCGCTGAGGAGATCACGGATACTGAGGAACTCGCGGAAGCGGCAGAGTCTCCTACGTTTGGCGAAAGCCAATCGGAATTGTAGGCCCGGCTGACGCATCCCGGCACCGGCAAACCCCCGGCGGGATCATCCCCCATATTTTAGCACAGCTTTGCGAAGTGG
>JAIEPP010000415.1 GCA_019748335.1 Xanthobacteraceae bacterium | reverse complement strand
GCCGAGCGTTACCCGGAATTCGAAACGCTTTCGAGCCTGTTTGCCAATACCGGTATCCGCCACCGGTACGGGGTCAAACCGATGGAATGGTATCTCGAGCGACGCGGCTGGCCGGAGCGGACCCAGGCCTTTCTGGAAGGTGCGGAAACTCTGTTCATCGATGTCGCCGTGAAGGCGATGGCGCGTGCCGGTCTGGTGGCCGGCGATATCGATACGGTGGTGACGGTGAGTTCGACGGGTATCGCGACGCCGACGCTGGAGGCGCGTGTCGCCGGCAAGCTCGGCCTGCGCGCGGATGTTTCGCGCGTTCCGGTGTTCGGTCTCGGCTGCGCCGGCGGCGTGTCGGGGCTGTCGATCGCAGCAAGACTGGCGCAGGCGCGGCCCGGCACCAATGTGCTGCTGGTCGCGCTTGAATTATGCACGCTCGCCGTCCGCCACGATGAACTGACCAAAGCCAATATCGTCGCCGCCAGCCTGTTCGGCGACGGCGCGGCGGCGGTCGTGCTGCGCGCAGGCGATGGCGGCGCAACCCGGATCGAGGCATCAGGCGAAAAGCTGTGGCCGGATACGCTCGATGTCATGGGATGGAGCGTCGACCCGGAAGGATTTGGTGTCATTTTCCAGCGAACGATTCCGGGCTTCGTTGCCGAACATATGCGGCCGGCGGTTGCCGAGATCCTGTCGCGGATGGCGCTTTCGATCGACGATATCGATCGCTTCATTTGCCACCCCGGCGGCACCAAGGTGATCCGCGCCCTGGAGCAGGCGTTTTCGCTGCATCAGGGCGCGCTCGACCACGAGCGCGACGTCATCGCCGACTACGGCAACATGTCGTCGCCGACCGTTCTGTTCGTGCTCGAACGCGCGCGCGCACAAGGGTTGCCGCCGCGGTCGTTGTTGACGGCGCTCGGGCCAGGTTTCACCGCCAGCTGCGTTACGCTGCGACACGCCTCATGAGTTTGGCGTCCCTCATTCTCGCTTTGGTCACGCTGCAGCGATTGGGGGAACTCGTGCTCGCGCGCCGCAACACCGCGAGGCTACGGGCACGCGGCGCGATCGAGATCGGCGCAAGGCATTATCCGCTGCTGGTATCGGTCCATGCGGCGTGGCTGATCGCATTGTGGACGTGGGGCCGCGACCAGGACGTCAATCTGGCCGCGTTGTCGGTCTTCGTCGTGCTGCAGGGCTTGCGGCTGTGGATTCTCGCGACGCTGGGGTCGCGGTGGACCACGCGCATCATTGTTCTGCCAGGCGAGCCGCTGGTCGTATCCGGACCCTACCGGTATCTTTCGCATCCCAACTATGCCGTCGTCGCCGGCGAGATCGCGCTGCTTCCCATGGCGCTGCATTTGCCGGTACTGGCGCTGGTCTTTACGGCGCTGAACGCGGCCGTGCTCTGGATCCGGCTACGTGCCGAGGCCCGCGCGCTTTCCGCCGTGCGTGGCCAGCTCGCCCGCGCCGCTTCATGAGCGGGCCGCAGGAGTTTTGGAGCGGCATCCCGGATACCACGCCTTCTATTCGAACCTGGGCAGGCTTTCTGTTGATGTGCCTTGGCATGTTCATGGCCATCCTCGACGTTCAGATCGTTGCCACGTCGTTACCGACGATCCAGCGTGAGCTGGCCATCTCCCCGGATGCGATGAGCTGGATCCAGACCGCCTATTTGATCGCGGAGGTCATTGCGATACCGCTGACCGGTCTGTTCACGCGCGTGCTCACCTTGCGGGGGTTGTTCGCCGTAGCCGTCGCGTTGTTCACGCTGGCATCGGTCGGCTGCGCCTTCTCTGGTACGCTGGCCGAACTGCTGGCGTGCCGGGTGGCGCAGGGGTTTTCCGGGGGCGTGCTGATCCCCGCGGTATTCTCGGCGGTGTTCCTGCTGTTTCCGGCGCGGCTTCACGCGGTCGCCACCACCATCGGCGGCGTGGTCGCGGTGCTGGCGCCGACGGTCGGTCCCGTCGTCGGCGGCTGGATCACGGACAACTGGTCGTGGCCGTTTCTGTTCCTGATCAACGTCATTCCCGGCGTGATCGCAGCCTCGGTGACGCCGTTGCTGCTGCCGCGGCAGAAGACCAATTTTGGCGAACTCGCCACGCTGGACGGTCTTTCGCTTGTGCTACTGGCGGCGGCGCTGGCCGCCCTCATGATCGGCTTGAAGGAAACGCCGCAGCGCGGCTGGCTGTCGCCGACCTGCGTTGCCCTGCTGCTGGGAAGCGCGGCTGGTATCGGCTGGTTCGTACGCCGCTCGCTGCGGTTAGCGCATCCGGTGGTGCAGCTTGCGACATTGCGGCGCCGTTCGTTTGCGATCGGTTGCGGTTTGAGCTTCTGTCTTGGCGTCGGCCTGTTCGGCTCGGTCTACCTGATGCCGGTCTTTCTGGCCTTCGTGCGCCGCCACGACGCTTTCGAAATCGGCACCATCATGCTGGTGACCGGGGTCGCGCAGCTCGTAGCAGCACCCGTCGCCGCTTTGCTGGAGAGCCGGCTCGGCGCACGCTGGCTGACCGGCGCGGGCTTTGCCCTGTTCGCGGTCGGGCTTGGCCTGAGTGCTTATCAGCCGCGCACCGCCGACTTCGACGAAATGTTCTGGCCGCAAATCCTGCGCGGCATCGCCATCATGTTTTGCCTGCTGCCGCCGACCCGCATCGCGCTCGGCGCGCTGCCGCCATCGGAGGTCGCCGATGCCAGTGGATTGTTCAACCTGATGCGAAATCTCGGCGGCGCCATCGGCATCGCGCTGATCGATACCATCCTGTATGGCCGAAGCCCCATCTATGCCGAGGACTTTCGCGTTCGCCTGCTGACCGGCGATCTCAGCGCGGCCACCGCCATCGGGCTCGATCCGGCGCTGCTCATCAATCGGCCGCCGGGACCGCCCGACGAGGCCGCCATCGCGTTCGTCAGGCCGCTGGTTGAGAAAGCGTCGCTGGCGCTCTGCGTCAACGAGGCCTGGGCGATGCTCGCCTGCGTGGCGATCGTGGGCGTGCTGCTGGTGCCGTTCGTGCGCGATGCGGCTGCGCAAGACTAGCGCCGTGACGATGATCAGGCTTGTTCTTGATCCATGTCAAGATAGCCGAGCACGATGGCATGCTAACTAAACTAATAAGAGGGCGGGGCTATCCTTTTCTAAACTTATGGAGATGAGCAAATGCCCACGCAAAGCAATATCCACTTCTATGTAAATTGGGCCAAAGAACGACTCGATGAAATGGAGGCCGTACTGACATCGCTTGAAGGCAAAGCCGGTGAGGTGCACGCCGACGCTCGCGACAAGGCCAGCAAAGCGCTCGCTGACTTGGGCAAGAGCCGTGACATCTTCCGGGAAGCCATCAAGAAGCAGGCGGAAGCCAACGAGGCCGCATGGACCAGCGCAAAGGCAAAACTGGAACCTGAGTGGAACTCGTTCGAGGCCGAGGTCAAGAAATACGTCGAGACCTTCAGCAAGCAAGTCGAGCAGCAGCAGGCGACATTCAAGCTTCAGGCTGCGGCCCAACTGAAGGCATGGCGCGAAGCCGCCGACAAGCTTGCCGGCGATACCAAGCGATTTGCTACCGAGCGTCGGGGCGAAATCGATGCCTCCGTGAAGCGCATGCAGACCGATGCCGCCGTGGCGGAGGAAAAACTCCAGAAGCAGCTGGACCAGATGGGGTCACAGTCATGGTCGGCACTTATGGCCACTTTGACGGAAACGCGCGCAGCCTTCGATCGTGCCAATCAGGCGGCGCGGGAGGCATTCAAGCGAGCTGCCTGATGGAGGCAGCAGCTGATTGAATTTGGAGAGACCGCCGCGAGGCGGTCTTTCTTTTTGTGCTCAAGGATCAAAAACAGATTTGGCCGACGACCGCTATTGGCAGGCACTTAGCAGACGGCCACGGCCGGGGTTCCTATGTCCGCTTTCGCGGATGAAGCAGAACTGTGCGTGAGAGCTGAAGCGACAGCTTTATGAGCACACGCCCTATACCGTAGGCACGCCGCTCCGCCGTCCCGGCTCGATCAGTTCCGGCCGTGGGCCGCTCAATCGCTTGTGCATGTGAACCATCAGGGCCATGCCGAACAGCGGCGTCGCCAGGTTGACGATCGGAATCGATACGAACGCCGCGATGATCAACCCGGCGGTGAATACCGTGGCGGCATTGTCCTTGCGCATCGCCTTGGCTTCCGCCGGCGAGCGGAACCGCATCGCCGCCAGTTCGAAATATTCCCGGCCCAGCAGCCACGCGGTGGCGATGAAGAAGATCAGAAAACCGGCGCCTGCGAACAGCACGAAGGGCAGCGCGATCAGGTAGACCAGGATCGTCAGCAGCGCGGTCTTGACACCTTCGGGAATGGCGACGCCGAGCGGCAGCGCGTGGCCCGGCCGTTCCGCCGGATAATGTTCACGCTCGACATGGTCGGCGACGTCGTCGACGAATACGCTGGCGACCAGCGAGGTGATCGCCGGCATCAGGAAGATACCCCCGAGCACGACGCCAAGGCCTGCGGCGATCGAGACGATCCAGGCCAGCACGTTGAGCGGGGTGTGAAAGCCGGGGCCGAGCAGCCCTTCTGCCCAGCCTTCGCCATATTCGGCGAACCAGGTCAGCAACCGCTGCAACCCGATCGCGAGCACCGTGATCAGCACCAGCGCCAGCCCGATCGAGCGCCACAGGATGGAACGCATCGGCGGCGACAGGATTTGCGTAAGCGCCTTGACGGCAGCGTCCAGCATGGCAGTTCAACCTCTCCTCGAAACCCTCGCGAGAGGTAGAGATGCCAAAGGGCTAAGACAAGGGCTTCGGCAAGTGCCCCGATGCGTCAGGCGTCGAGCGGCTTGCCGTGTACGTGGGGTCCGAATGCCGCGATCACGATGATGACCAGGATCATCGCCGAGGTGATCAGGCCGAATACGCCGCTGACGCCGCCGATTTTCAGCATCCAGGCGACGATGAAGCCGGAGAACATCGCGCTGACTCGGCTCATCGAATAGACGATCCCCGAGGCGCGGGCGCGGATCGCGGTCGGGAACACCTCGGTCTGGTAGGCGTGATAGGCGTAGGACATCGTCATGTTCGCGGCCGTCAGCAGCACGCCGCTGACGATCACCAGGACA
>JAIEPP010000406.1 GCA_019748335.1 Xanthobacteraceae bacterium | reverse complement strand
GGCTTTTCGCTGGGCGCGACGGCACCGGACACGTCGGCGCAGGCAGAGCAACCGATCCAACAGGCGAGCCTCGCACGATAACCTTGAGTTCGAGCCCGGGTCGTCGCGCCGGGACTTCGTCGGGTTCCCGCTGACAGCGGCGGTGACCCCGCGAGTTCTGCCGGCTCCGGTCACATATCTGTCAACATCGGATTGAAACCGGATCACCCGCGTTCGCGGGTGCCTCCCGGCGGCATTGACCTTGCAAGGGTTTCCCTGCGAATTGGGGCCATCATGGAAGCCAGATTTCAGATCTTTTTGATCCTGCTCGCCGTACTGGCAGGGACCGCGCTGCTGGCGCGGAGGATAAATGTCGCCCCCGCCATCCTGCTGCTGCTGACCGGCATCGCACTCGCCTTCGTGCCCGGCATGCCGTCGGTTGAATTGCCGCCGGAACTGGTGCTGCTGCTGGTGCTGCCGCCGCTGATCTATTCGGCGAGCGTCGCCATGAGCTGGCGCGAGTTCAAATTCAACCTGCGCCTGATTATCCTGCTGTCGGTCGGCTGCGTCATCTTCACCGCCTTCGCGGTCGCGGCGGCGACGCACTACCTGATCGGACTGCCCTGGGGCGTCGGCTTTCTGCTCGGCGCGATCGTCGCACCTCCGGACGTGGTGGCGCCGCTCGCCATCGCCCGCAAGCTCGGCATGCCGCGCCGCATCCTCGTCGTGCTCGAAGGCGAAGGGCTCGCCAACGACGCCACCGCATTGATCCTGTATCGCTTCGCGGTGGCGACGATTTCGACCGGGCTTTTTTCACTGCCGACGGCAACCGGCACCTTTGCCGCCATTGTCGTCGGCGAGTTGCTGTTCGGCACCGCGATCGGCTGGCTCTCGCTGCGCGCACGCCACCGCGCGCGGGACCCCCAGGTCGAAATCACGCTGTCGCTGATCACGCCCTACATCGCCTACTGGATCCCCGAACATTTCGGCGGCTCCGGCGTGATCGCAACCGTGGCCTGCGGCCTCTATATGAGCTGGAACGGGCCGCTGCTGATTTCGTCGGCGACGCGTCTGCAAGGCATCTTCTTCTGGGACCTCGTGATCTTCCTGATCGAGGGCCTGCTGTTCCTGCTGACCGGTTTCCAGATGCGGCTGCTGTACGAGAAGTCGAAGGCGTTTCCGCTGGGCGACATCCTGTTTGCGACCGCCCTGGTCACGGTCATCGTCATTGTCGCGCGATTTGCCTGGGTCTATCCGGCGACCTATCTGCCGCGGCTATTGAGCCCGCGCCTGCGGGCGCGTGACCCGATGCCGCCATGGCGAAACGTATTCGTGATCGCGTTCACCGGTGTGCGCGGCGCGGTATCGCTGGCCGCGGCGCTGGCGCTGCCGTTCGCGCTGCCGGGCGGCGAGGCATTTCCCTACCGTGACCTGATCCTGTTCGTCTCGTTCGGCGTCATCTTCATCACGCTGGTCGGCCTCGGGCTCGGGCTGCCGCCGGTGGTGCGATGGCTCGGCGTCGCCGATGCCGGCCGCAACGAACACATCGCGGAACATGAATCCGAGATCGCCGCGCGGCGAGAGGCGCTCGCCGCCGCGCTGCGGTCGCTCGATGCCATCACCGACGACCGCGAACTCTCCGACGAAGTCGTCAAGCTGCTGCGGGCCCGGCACGAGATCCGCACCAACCAGTTGCCGGATACGCTCGATCCCGACAAGCACGACGTCTCGGCCGCCGGCACCGCACTGACACGGGAACTGATCGGCGCGGAGCGGAAATTCATTCACACGCTGCTGCGCGACGGCAAGATCACCGACGAGACAAGGCGACGGATCGAGCGCGACCTCGATCTGGAGGAAGCGAGCCTGAGCAACCGGGAGTATCGGCGGATACCGTTGTGAATGTCATGCCCGCGAAGGCGGGCATCCAGTAATCGTCGCCGTCAGTAATCCAATCTAGAATGCACGGCGTACTGGATCGTCCGCCTTCGCGGACGATGACGGCGCTGGGTTGGCGCCCCTACTCGGCCGCCGCGTTCTGTCCCGGCCGGCCGACGTAACCCGCGGCGTCGCCGAAGCGCTCGATCATGACCGCGGTGAGATCCTTGGCCTTGCTGGTAACGCAGGCGCCGGAGCGCACGGCGTAGCGGTCCTGGTGCTTGAGATGCGACGGCGCCTCGCCCTGCTGCAGCGCGCGGGCGGCGTCCATCACCAGTTTGCGGAAATGCAGAATACCCAGATCCGTCGGGCCGAGATGCTCCTTGGTCCGATCGGCGATCGGGCCCTGGCTGTCCTGCACCGCGGCATCCTGTTCGGAGACACCCTTGATGCCGGTGTAGCTCCTGGTCTTCTGCAGCTGGCGGTCGATCAGGTAGTCGTTGCCCTTGTTGCGCAGCGGAATGTAGTTCTCGTCGACCACCGACATCACGCCGTTGCCGCGCGTGTATCCCTCGCGCTCGGCCTGGGTCAGCGGACGATCGGGATTCCAGGCATAGGTGTAGATCCAGCAACTGGTGTCGGTCACCGGGATGAAGCTCTGGCCAAAAATGTTCTCGCCCGGCATCGAGCTCGGCGCATAGGCGTGCACCGGCATCAGGAACTGGGCGATGCGCCAGTAGACGTTGTCGCCGCCGGTGATCCGTCCACCCGCAACCGTCAGGCCGGCCTCGTGCGGGCTGATCTTGATCACGGGCCGCGGATCCTCTGCGATCCATCGCATGTGATCGGTCGCCACCCGGGTCAGCGGATTGACGAAGTGCTTCTTGATGTCGAGGATTTCGTTCTCTTCCTTCTCGAAGCTGAGATGCGCGAAGGTGAAATGCGCGGTATCGATGGAGCCTTCCACCGCCTGCACCCAGTTGCAGTCCTGCCATTTCTTGGTGACGAAGCGGTGCGACGCCGGCACCAGCGCCATTTCCAGATCGGGCAAGTCAGGCATGGCGTCCGCAGGGCCCATATAGGTCCAGATCATGTCGCCCCATTCGCGCACCGGATACGACTTGATGCGGATCAGGTCCTTGGCGTTGAGGTCGGGATACGAGGTCGGCATGTCGACGCAGCGGCCTTCGGTGTCGAACTTCCAGCCGTGATAGACGCAGCGGATGCCGCATTCCTCGTTGCGGCCGAGCCAGAGATTGGCGCCGCGGTGCGGGCAATACTGGTCGATGACGCCGACCACGCCTCTGGAGTCGCGGAACGCGAGCAGCTCCTCGCCCATGACAACGATCTTCTTCGGCGTGCCGTCGGCGTCGGGCAACTCCTCTGTTAGCAGCACCGGCATCCAGAACCGGCGCAGCAATTCACCCATTCCCGTGCCGGCACCGCTCTCGGTCAGGAACTGGTTGTCTTCCGCGCGGAGCATGTGGCGCCCTCCGATATTTGTTTTGCTTTTGGTCGAGCTTGGCGCAGGAGCAGCGAACCGTCAACGCATCTCGCTTACACCGGCCGTTCGCCCTTCACCGTCACCCGCGTGCCGGATCGGGTGTGCGGCCAGTAGTCCCACATCGCGCGGTGCTGGGCGCAGCGGTTGTCCCAGAACGCGATGGCGTTTTCGGTCCATCGGAAGCGACACTGGAATAGCGGGTTCTCGGCGTGCTGGTACAGATAGGCCAGCATGGCGTCGCTCTCGTCGCGGGGGACGCCGATCAGGAAGCGGGTGAAGCCGCGGTTGACGTAGAGCGCCTTCTTGCCCGTCA
The DNA here is from genome assembly GCA_019748335.1 of Xanthobacteraceae bacterium. GTDB lineage: Bacteria > Pseudomonadota > Alphaproteobacteria > Rhizobiales > Xanthobacteraceae > Bradyrhizobium. Next base: position 1,392 of record JAIEPP010000406.1, on the reverse strand, counting down.
CCGGATGGGTGCGCACGACAGGATGCTCGGCGCGCGGATATTGCGGCCGGTCGGCGACGCCGTAATTGGCGTAGAGCCCGCGATAGGTCTGCTCGCCGTCATGCAGCGCGGTGAGCCCGTCGAGATAGGCCTTCATGCGGTCCGACAGTGATTCATAGGCCGCGTACATGTTGGCGAACAGCGTGTCGCCGCCGCGCGGCGGGCACTGCCTGATGTAGAGGATCGAGCCCATCGGCGGCTCCTCGTCGCAGGACACGTCAGTGTGCCAGCCCTCGCCATTGGCGCGCGGGCTGTCCTTGTCGGCATAGATCTTCATCAAGGCCGGATCGTCGCCTTCATGAGGTGCTGCCGGGTGAATGTGCAGATCGCCGAACTTGCGGCCGAAGGCGAGGTGTTGCTGCGGGGTGATGTGCTGGTCGCGGAAAAATATCACGAGGTTTTCGGCGAGCGCGCGATGGATCTCGTCCATGGTGCGGTTCGACAGCGTACCGGCGAGATCGACGCCGGATATCTCGGCCCCGATGATCGGCGTCAGCTTCTCGACGCCGATAGTCTCGTAAGGCTCGGTCTCGCCGGCAAGGTGCCGGTAACGAGGTCCCTGCTTGCTGGACAGCGAGCTCATGGCGCGGCCTCCGGATGGAATTCTTGATTGGCGAGCATCGTACGCCGTGTGGAGCCAAGCGCAATCCGGACCACGGCCCGACCCAGAAAGCACAGCGAATCCCGTTGACACACACTTAAAGCTTTAGTAGTGTTTTTATTGACGACGCACTCGGAGGCCATGATCCATGGGCAAATACACGCGGTTGGGTGAATTCCTGCGCGCGCAGCGCGGCAAGGAAGTGCCAATGACATTCGCGGAAATTGAACGCGTCATCGGCGGCAAGCTGCCTCCGAACTCTCCTCAATATCCGGCGTGGTGGAGCAACAATCCATTGAACAACGTCATGACCAAGGTCTGGCTCAGCGCGGGATTTCGCACCGAGCAGGTGGATGTGAAATCCCGCAAAGTCGTGTTTCGCCGCATCGACGAGAAGGCGCCCGAACCACCTCCGATTCCGCCCGCGAAAAAAGGCGAACGCCATCCTCTGTTCGGCGCATTGAAGGGACTGGCACATGTACCTCCGGGAATTGATCTGACCGAACCGGCCGATCCCGATTGGGGCAAGGTCTATGAGTGAAATCTCCTCGCTCCTGCTCGACACCCACGCGGCCATCTGGATTACCGAAGATCAGCCGCTGGCATCCGGTGCGATCGAAGCCATCGACGCCGCCTATCGAACCGGCAGCACAATCTTTGTTTCCGCGATCACGGCGTGGGAGGTTGGCCTCCTCGTTTCTCGCAATCGCTTGAGTCTCGTGGCAAAGCCTGAGCGATGGTTTCAACGTTTG
>JAIEPP010000261.1 GCA_019748335.1 Xanthobacteraceae bacterium | reverse complement strand
TTTTCGAACTTGCGGCCCATCTCGATCGCGACATCGGCGCTCCAGCCCATGTTGACGTCGATCATGATGTCGATGCCGGGCCCGAGCGCCTCGCGCATGCGGCGGACATTGTCGAGGTCCTGCGCCGGGGTGTGAACATGGGCGACCTGCATCTTGATCGCGGTGTAGCCCTGCTTCACGAAGTGCAGCGCCTTCTCGATCATGCCGTCACCGCCGGCGCCGCGGAAGCAGCCGGAGCCGTAGATCGGGATTTGCGAACGGTAATGGCCCCACAGCCGGTGCAGCGGCAGGCCGGCGCGTTTGCCCACCACGTCCCACAGCGCGATGTCGAGCGCCGACATCGCCATTGCGGCGATGCCGCCGCGGCCATAGGTCATGGTCGCGGTCCACAGGTCCTTCCAGATCGCCTCGATGGCGGTGGCGTCCTTGCCCTTGACGCGCGGGATGATGCATTCCTCGAGGCACGCCGCGATCGACTTCATGCCCGGGCGGAACACCAACAGATAGCCCATGCCGGTGATGCCGCCGGCGGTTTCTACGTCGAGGACCAGAATGTCGCGGGTTTCGCCCAGCGGATTTCCCTTGAGCCAGGGATCGTCGGCCCATGGCAGGCGCAGCATGGTCACGCGGATGTCGCGAATGGTCATATCGGGAGTGGCGGTCACCGGCGTTTCCCTCTTTGTTGATTAGGGAAATTCAAGCACAGATGGCCGCCGCTAATCCAGCGGTGTCGATTGCATGGCCGACAGGCGATCGCTCACGCGCCCTTGGGAATCTCGAAAACGAGACAGGTGGTGGTGGCGTGCGCGAGCAGGCGGCCTTTTGAATCGGTGATGCGCGCCTCGGCGGTGGCGGCGCGGCGGCCGACGCTGAGCGTCTTGCCCTCGCTGCGCACCGGCCCGGTGTCCTTGGTCATGCCCTTGATGAAGGAGATCTTGAATTCCAGCGTGGTGTAGCCGGTCCCCGCGGGAAGTTCGGTGTGCACCGCAAGCCCCATCACGGAATCCAGCAGGGTCGCGGCATAGCCGCCGTGCACCGAGCCGATCGGGTTGTAATGCCGGAATCCCGGCACGCTGTAGAATACGACGTGGCCGGGTTCTGCCGTCTGATCGTAGGGTTCGATATTCTGCATGATCGGCGGCGCCGGCAATTTGCCTTCGAAGAACGCGCGGACGAAGTCGAGGCCCGTCATCGACGCCATCACGCTCGTCGGCGTCACGCCATATTCGACTTTTGCGGCGGCGGGCTTGTCGTCCATGGCGAGGGGTCCTGCGGCTGGTGTATGATGATGGGTATCATACTAAAGAGCGCGCGCCAAATCTAGTGCGACGTCTCTCCGCGTCATGGCCGGGCTTGACCCGGCCATCCACGTCTTACTTGCTGCGATATCTTTAAAGTCGTGGATGCCCGGGAGAAGCCCGGGCATGACGGAGGAGGGATGAACGCCCTAAGCCCGCTTGTTCGCCCGCATCAGATCCGCGAAGCGCTGGAACAAATAATGCGAGTCGCGCGGCCCCGGGGAGGCTTCCGGGTGATACTGCACCGAGAACACCGGCTTGCCGTCGAGCGCGATGCCGCAATTGGAGCCGTCGAACAGCGAGATGTGGGTCTGCGTCGCGCCCTTCGGCAGCGTTGCTTGGTCCACGGCAAAGCCGTGGTTCATCGAGGTGATCTCCACCTTGCCGGTGGTTTCGTCCTTGACCGGGTGGTTGGCGCCGTGATGGCCCTGATGCATCTTCTTGGTCTTGGCGCCGACCGCGAGGCCGAGCATCTGGTGGCCGAGGCAGATTCCGAACGTCGGCGTGCCCGAATGGATCACCTGCTGAATCACAGGCACGGCATATTTGCCGGTCTCGGCGGGATCGCCGGGACCGTTACTGAGGAACACACCGTCCGGCTTCATCGCCAGAATGTCGTCGGCCGATGTTGTCGCCGGCACCACGGTGATCTGGCAGCCGACGCCCGCGAGCAGCCGCAGGATGTTGCGCTTGATGCCGTAGTCGATCGCGACCACCTTGAATTCCGGCGCGGTCTGCCGGCCAAAGCCCTGTTCCCAGACCCACGGCGTCTCGTCCCAGTCAAAGCGCTGGGCCGAGGTCACCATCGGCACCAGGTCCATGCCTTCGAGGCCGGGCCATTCGCGCGCCTCTTCTTTCAGGCCGTGAAGGTCGAACGCGCCGTTCTTGGCGTGGGCGATCACGCCGTTGGGCATGCCCTTGGAGCGGATCAGCGCGGTCAGCGCGCGGGTGTCGATGCCGGAAATGCCGATGATGCCGCGGGCCTTCAGCCACGCATCGAGATGGTTGGTGGCGCGGTAATTCTAAGGATCGGTGATGGCCGAGCGCAGGATCACGCCGCGGGCGCCCGGCGTCGCCGCCATGTTCACCGTCTCGATGTCCTCGTCGTTGGTGCCGACATTGCCGATATGCGGGAAGGTGAAGGTGATGAGCTGCCCGGCATAGGAGGGATCGGTGAGGATCTCCTCGTAGCCGGTCATCGCGGTGTTGAAGCAGACCTCGCCGACGGCGTGGCCTTCCGCGCCGAGGCCAAAGCCCTCCAGCACGGTGCCGTCGGCAAGCACGAGCAGCGCGGTCGGTTTGTGGTCCGGCCAGGCAGAAGCGTTTTCAGATGTGGTCATGAGCGCATTACATAGTCGCCGCGAAAGGCCCCGTCAAAGCCGGAAAGGCCCTGATTCACATGCGTTTCCGCATATTTGACAGGCAGCGGCGCAGCCTTAAGCTGACGGTTCCCGCTTTTTCACCAAATCCGCCCGAATCCGGAGCCGAGCATGGACAATTCGATGCCGATCTTGCTCGTTCCGGGCCTTGTCAGCTCGCCGCGGATATTTGCCCCTGTCATGCCCGCGCTGTGGCGGTTTGGCCCGGTAACGGTCGCCAACCACATCCGCGACGACAATATGGGGACGATCGCGCGCCGGATTCTGGCCGAGGCGCCGCCGCGCTTTGCGCTGGCCGGGCATTCGATGGGCGGCTACATCGCCTTCGAGATCATGCGGCAGGCGCCCGAACGTGTCGCCAGGCTGGCGCTGATCAACACCCAGGCGCGCCCGGATACGGCCGAAGCCACCGAGCGGCGGCGCGGCATGATGGCCCGCGCCAGGGCCGGCGGTTACCGCGAGGTGCTCGACGAGCTGTTTCCCGGCTTCGTGCATCCCTCGCGGCGCGAGGACGCCAGCCTGCGGCAACTGGTTTACGACATGGCCGAGGATGTCGGCGTGGAAGGCTTCATCCGCCAGCAGACGGCCGTGATCTCCAGGCCGGACTCGCGCCCGTCGCTGGCCTGGATCAAGTGCCCGACGCTGGTGCTGTCGGGCGACCAGGACAACACCATCCCGAATTCGCTCTCGATGGAGATGGCCAGCAACATCCCCGACGCGCCAAACTGGTGATCCTGCCGAATTGCGGGCACATGCCGCAGCCGGAACAGCCGCAGGCGACGGCGGCTGCCTTGGCAGAGTGGCTGCAACTTTAAAGCGTTTTCAAGCGAAGTGGGCACCGGTTCGCGTGAAGAAAACGCGTCCGCTTTGGAGTTGTTTCAGCGGTGCGAACGGCCTAGATCAGGGCCTGGAATTTCGAAGAGGGTGACCAATGCTGCGCGACGACATCAACAATGCGGTCAAGGACGCGATGCGGGCCAAGGACGAACGCAAGCTGTCCACGCTGCGCATGGTCAATTCGACCATCAAGAACGCCGACATCGCCGCGCGCGGGGAAGGAAAGCCGCCGCTCTCGGACGCCGACCTGCTCGGCGTGTTCCAGAAGATGATCAAGCAGCGCCAGGAATCGGTCGAACTCTACGACAAGGGCGGCCGCGCCGAACTCGCCAACCAGGAGCGCGAGGAGATCGCGATCATCTCCGCCTATCTGCCGCAGCAGATGTCGGAAGACGCCGTCAAGGCCGCGATATCGGCCGCGATCGCCGAGACCGGCGCCGCGGGCATGAAGGACATGGGCAAGGTGATCGGCGTGCTCCGCGCGAAATACGCCGGGCAGATGGATTTCGGCAAGGCCAGCGGCCTGGTGAAGGCGGCGCTGTCGTCTTAACCTCGCCCCGCTTGCGTCCGAAAAGCTCCGTTCCTCGTCATGCCCGGGCTTGTCCCGGGCATCCACGTCTTTACACTTGCAACAAGCAAACAAGAACGTGGATGGCCGGGACGAAGCCCGGCCATGACGCGCAGTTCAGGGACGGATGTCTAAGTCATGCTCACCGAAGCCTCCACCTACGACGAACTCTACCGCAACTTTCGCTGGGACGTGCCCGCGCGCTTCAACATGGCGACGGCGTGCTGCGATCGTTATGCGGATGGGACCGCGCGGCCGGCGCTGGTCTATGTCGGCGAAGACGGCGCTGTCACCCGCACCTCGTTCGATGAAGTCGCCGACATGTCGCGCCGCTTCGCCAATGTGCTGGTGGCCGACGGCCTCGTTCGCGGCGACCGCGTCGCGGTGTTTTTGTCGCAGTCGCTGGAATTGCCGGTCGCCCATCTCGCGGCGTTCCGCGCCGCGATGATTTCGATCCCGCTGTTCGCGCTGTTCGGCGAGGATGCGCTGGAGTTCCGGCTGTCGAATTCCGAAGCCAAGGCGATCGTCACCGACGAATCCGGTTGGGAGAAATTGTCGAAAATCCGCGACCGGCTTCCGGAGCTGAAGAACATCTACCTCATCGGCGACAAGACGCCGGCCGGCACCAAACCGTTCTGGCCGTCGCTGAAGGCGGCATCGCCCGAGTTTACGACCGTCGATACGTCGGCCGACGATCCGGCGCTGATCATCTACACGTCTGGCACGACAGGTAACCCGAAGGGCGCGCTGCACGCGCATCGCGTGGTGCTCGGTCATCTGCCCAATGTCGAGATGTGCCACAACTTCCTGCCCAAGCCCGGCGACCTGATGTGGACGCCGGCGGACTGGGCCTGGATCGGCGGGCTGATCAACGGGCTGTTCGCGTTCTGGTACCACGGCATTCCGCTGGTCGGGCACCGCGCGCGCAAATTCGAGCCACAGGCGGCGATGCAGATGATCGCCGACCTCGACATCCGCAACGT
>JAIEPP010000051.1 GCA_019748335.1 Xanthobacteraceae bacterium | reverse complement strand
GAAAGGTAGTTCGCGGATTTCGGGTGGCCGCGCAAATCCCGATGCCGTTTAATCGAACAGCACTGCCCTGTTCGGGATACCGGTTTGCGAGGCCGTCATGCGATTCTTATGCGGGGGATTATCCGGCGCACTTCTCGTCATCAGCCTGACGTCATCAACGTCATCAACGTCAGCGCAAGATGCACGTCCGGACCAGGTCGCGCCGACCAATATGCCGGCGTCGCTGACCGGCAAGGAGCGACTCGGCCGAAAGTGGATGGACGAGCAACGGATCGACAATTGCAACGTCCCGATCGACAAGCGAGGCGCACGGCCGCGGCCCGGCGCCTGCTCGCATGTACCGACTGGATGATCTGCCTTAACGCTCGATACGAAACGTCAGGCACCACCGGGTTGAACGTAGCAGAACACATACCGGGTGCGGCTCAGGAAAACGATGCCATGCCCGGTCGGATTCGATTTGTCCCATTTGAGTTTGTTGTCGGGGATTTCGATTTCGGTCCCGATATCGACGTGAGGCCTCCCGCGCGGTTCGTCCGGCCGATCGTCTGTCACGATGGCGTAGGTCCTTCCATCCCTGACATGGATCTCATCGGCCCAATACGCGTCGGCCTCGCCGCAGCATGACGCATTTGGAACGTCGGGCTGCATCAGCGCCTGGTACCATTGCTTGATCGCGGGATCGCCATTCTCCCATTGTCCGAGATCTCGCGCACTCGCACCTGCGCCCAGGTATCCGAGAATACCCAGGCAAAGGACGATCCTTCTCATCCGTTTGCTCCTCAGTTCTTCCGGCAGGATGAGCGAAGCAATCTTCGTGCCGCGAACGCCGCTTCCACGAAATCGCCAGTCCGTAGAAATACTTACCTTGGGATGATGGTTCGATCGCCGCGAGCGGAAGCATCCCATGGCGTCCGCTTTCGCATCGACGCTCTGGTTTCCGGCAGAACGGCCAATTGCGCTGTGTCCTGACCGGATTTGCCGATAAAATTTGCTGGCGCACGCACCCGCCGGAGAACTACGGTTTCCCGTCAGTGTTTGATCGCGCCGGTTTCGGCAGGCATCCGGAAACCGGATATTGACTGTTTTTCGTGCCTATTTGACGCTGCAGTGAACGACAAGGTCAGGGTGAAAAGAATTGCGAGACAGGAAATGGGACGAACGATTCATGCTGCTGGCCCACCATCTGGCAGAATGGAGCATTGAAAAAGGACGCCGCGTCGGCGCCGTCATCGTTGGACCCGATAACGAAATACGCTCGACCGGGTATAATGGATTGCCGCGCGGCGTGAATGATGCGGTGGAGGAACGACACTCCCGCATCACAGGTGCGAAGTATATCTGGAGCTGCCACGCCGAGCAGAACGCCATCTTCAATGCGGCGCGTATCGGGATCGCGCTCAAGGGCTGCGCGATCTACGTACCCTGGTTTCCCTGCGTGGAATGCACGAAGGCGATCATTCAGTCGGGCATCTCCGAGGTCATCGGCTACGAACTCGACCGCCCCAACTCCAATTGGGCCCAGGATTTCGCCATCGCCAGCACGATGCTGAAGGAAGCCAACATCACTGTGCGGTTCATTCCGCGGCTCGCAGAGCTGCCAGACGTCTCCGAAGGCAACTGATACGCCCGGTTCTGATTGAATCAGAACCGGGCTCCAGGTTTTTGTTTTGACGCGTTTTCTTCACGCGAACCGGCGTCCACTTCGCTCGAAAACGCTTTAGCGCTACATCACCTCGTTCCGTAGGCGCGGTCGCCGGCATCGCCGAGGCCCGGCACGATGAAGGCGTCCTTGTCGAGACCCTCGTCGATCGCGGCGAGCCAGATCGGAACATCCGGGTGAATGCCGCGCATGCGTTCAACCCCTTCCGGCGAGGCGATCAGGCTGACGACCCGGATATCGTTGGCGCCGCGCTCCTTGAGGCGGTCCACCGCCGCGACCGACAGGTTCGCTGTCGCCAGCACCGGAGAGACCACGATCACGAGCCGCTCATGCAGATCGCTCGGAGCTTTGAAGAAATACTCCACCGCCGTGAATGTTTCCGGCTCGCGATAGAGGCCGATATGGGCGACGCGCGCGGTCGGCACCAGGTCGAGCATGCCGTCGGCGAAGGTGACGCCGGCGCGCAGCACCGGTGCGAACACCAGTTTCTTGCCTGATATCTCCGGCGATTTCATTTTTGCCAGCGGCGTCTCGATCTCGACATCAGCGAGCGGCAGATCGCGGGTCACCTCGTAGCACAGCAGCATCCCGATCTCCTTGAGGAGTTCGCGAAACGATTTGGTCGAAGTGTCCTTGCTGCGCAGCAGTGTCAGCTTGTGCTGCACCAACGGGTGGGTAACGACGGTGACGCCTTCCATGGGAATATCTCACTCTTTCTATTTGAGCATGATCTTTCGGAAAACCGGTGCCCACTTTTCCGGATCATGCTCTAAAATACCGTACCGTCGCTGATGATTTTCACCGGAGGTGACGCATCGGCGCGGCGTTCGCGCGCCAGTCGCCGGCCCGCGGCCCAGGTGCCGCCTTCGAGGATTTTCGCCAGCGGCAGTGCGTTTGCATCAAGCCCGAGACGATGCCGCACGCCGTCGGCGACGCGATCGAGCAACGCCACCGTCAGCGCCCGCCATTCCACGACCAGCGGCGAAGCCACATCGTGGTCCCTGGTCGCGTCGGCTTGGTCGCGAAAGGTCAGCACGCCGTTATCGACGAACAGCCCGCCGTTTCGATATTCAGCCAGGCCCGTCAGCCCGTCGATATCGGTCACATCAATGCCGGCCCGCTGCAGCGGTTCGATCAGCGAATAGGAAAGCCACTGCGATAGCTTGTGCAGCGGCATCAGGTGACTGGTGGCATCCCCGGTCGCCAGCATCGGATGCTTCCAGCAATCGCCAAGCGCGATCCCGCCGAGCGTCAGCCGCGACGGCCAGATCGGCCCGAGCTCTTGCAGCAATTCCGATAATATCGTCGGGGCCGGGAGCCTGAGATGGTCGGCCAACGCTGTCAGCCGATCGAACAGCCCGCCCGGCCGCGGCGCATCGAAACGCCCGAACACATCCGGCTTCGCAGCCGCCAGCCTGCCGAGGCCGCGCAATAGTTCGACACGGCCGTTGATACCGACCAGCGGATTGCTGTCCGAGACCTGCATGCCGCGTTCGAGGTCGGACACCGAGAAATTTGCGAGCTTGTCGGCATCGACCCGAAGCGGCTGACGCGGGTCGGACGAGAAGACGCCGTTCGCGAACATGGCCAGACTGGCAAGGCCCAGTCCTTCCGAACGGCCGATCGCCGAGCCGCTGACGGGATCATGGTAGCGCCAGGATGGCCCGGCACCGGCGTCGAGAAAAACGCTGACCATCGCCAGATCAAACTCAGCGCGAGCCCGCTCTGTCGCGTCGCGCCATGCGATCTGATCGGCCAGCGCCGCCCAGCGATCGACACCGTTCATCGAGAAGTGCCGCCAGCGCGAGTGAAACGGTACCGCCAGCGTGGGATACGCCTGTCGCGTGGTCTCTACCACCAGTTCAGCCGTGGAATCCATCCGCTCGAGGTGAACGCGAAAATTCGGAAGCCGGTCCTCGAGGCCGATCGCAAGCAGCCGATGCGCGCGCTGGCGAACAGCGGCGGCATTCAGCAATGACAAGGCCGCCGACGTCTCGGGATTTTCGACAGGCACGGCCGCGCTCAATATTTGTCGAGCGAACGACCGACGAAGTCGCGCTTGGTCGGCTCGTCCGGCGAGTAGTAACCGGCGGCCTTCTTCGCAACGATTTCCACCTGCGCATCGGCTGGCACCAGATCGTCGGGGATCGGCACGCGTTCGACGATCTCGATGCCCTGGCTGGTCAGCGCGTCATGTTTCATGTCGCTCATGGAAACGAAGCGGTCGATCCGCTTCAGGCCGAGCCAGTGCACGACATCAGGCATCAGCTGCTGGAACCTGGCATCCTGCACGCCGGCCACGCATTCGGTGCGCTCGAAGTATTGCGCGGCGGCATCGCCGCCTTCCTGCCGCTTGCGCGCGTTGTAGACCAGGAATTTAGTGACCTCGCCGAGCGCGCGGCCTTCCTTGCGATTGTAGATGATAATGCCAAGCCCGCCGGTCTGCCCGGCGCGCGCGCATTCCTCGATGCCGTGCAGCAGGTATGGCCGGCAGGTGCAGATATCGGAGCCGAACACGTCGGAGCCGTTGCATTCGTCATGGACGCGGCAGGTGATGCTGGTGCGGTGGTCCGGCAGCTTCGTCACATCGCCGAACAGATAGGCCGTGGTGCCGCCGATCGGCGGCAGAAATACATGAAGGTCGGGCCGCGTCACCAGTTCGGGAAACATGCCGGCGGTCTGCTCGAACAGTTGCCGGCGCAGGTTGTTTTCGGTGGTGGCGAAACGCGCCGCAATTCCCGGCAGATACCATACCGGGTCGATCGCTATTTTGACCACGGAGACGCTGCCGCTTTCGTGAACGACTTCGCCATCTCGCTTGAGCCGGCCCGCGGTGATCGCGGCCTGCAGCTCCGGCAGATCGAGGCGCGCGCGTGTGACGGCGATGCTCGGGCGGATGTCTGTGCCTTCGGCGATTTGCCTGGCGAATTCTTCCGCGGCGAGATGTCCCCACGGATCGAGCGAGACGATCTTGTTCGGATCGGTCCATTGCGGGAACGGCCCGATCGCCGCCGCCGGCTGGGTATTGGTCAGGTCCGGACGCCGGATCGGATCAAGCGCGCCCGACGACACCGCCAGCGCGCGATAGATCGAATAGGAACCGCTGTGGGTGCCGATCACGTTACGGTCTTGCGGACGCGAAACCGTGCCGATCACCGGCCCGCGTTCGCGCGCGGTCGCCGCGCCCCAGTGGATCGGGAATTCGACCTTTGCACCCGGTGCCGGGTGCGAGGTAATCCGAATATGGTCAGTTCGATTGGAGCGCGTCATCGTCACACACCGATAAATGCCGAGCGTTCGCGGAGCGGATGGACCGGCCACGAACCATCGAAGGATTCTCCAGTATGGCTGAATCGCAGCTGAACACAACGGCCGTATGAAGGCGTCGTGGAGGCGCT
>JAIEPP010000649.1 GCA_019748335.1 Xanthobacteraceae bacterium | reverse complement strand
CGCTGTCGAGCGCGTAGAGCCGCACTAGGAGGTCGTCCTTGATCGAGGCCGGGACGCTCGGCCGGGCCGCCCAGTGTTTCAGCGCGGCTCTGCCTTCGGGCGTGAGGGTATAGACCAGCTTGTTGGGCTTGCCGGACTGGACCACCTCGCGGCCCTGGATATGGCCGCGGTCGCGCAATTTGGTCAGCTCGCGGTAGATCTGCTGGTGGTCGGCCTTCCAGAAGAAGCCGATCGACGAATCGAACGTCTTGGCGAGCTCATAGCCCGTCATCGGATGTTCGGTCAGGCAGGCCAGGATCGCGTCGCCAAGGGCCAAGAGCGGTCTTTCCGACTGTAGGGAACCATTGACATTATGCATAAAGTTGCATATGCGTCAACGCGCATAATGCGCCGGTCTGTGCCCCGGAGCCCTGTCATCGCCCGCACAGGAGACATGATGACCATGACCGCGCTCGACAAGTGGTACGGCTACATGAAATCCCATGACACGGCGGCACTGTGGGACTTGCTGCATCCCGACGCGGTGTTCGAAAGCCCGGTCGTGCACACGCCGCAACGCGGCCGCGACATCACCTTCAAATATCTGGCGAGCGCTGAAAAGGTGCTGGGCGGCCCCGGCTTCAAATATACCGGCGAATGGCGCAGCGCGAACGGCGCGGTACTCGAATTCGAAAACGAGATCGAAGGCATCAAGATCAACGGCGTCGATATCATCACCTTCAGCGCCGACGACCGCATCATCCATTTCAAGGTGATGGTGCGTCCGCTCAAGGGAATGAACCTGCTGCACCGCCTGATGGGAGAACAACTCGCCAAAGAAATCGCCAAGGAAACTGCCAGGCAGTGACATCAGGTCGTAGCCTCCAAACCCGTTATTTGCTGCCTCGGATCGCCGGAACCGGATAAGGTCCGGCCGCAGACCCCCACACGATTTTCGCTCAACATCTCAAGCCTGCCCCTGCCGGGAGAACACCATGCCGATCTACAAAGCCCCCGTCGAAGACGTCACCTTCCTGTTCAACGACGTGTTCCAGATCGATCGCTATGGCAACCTGCCCGGCTTCACCGACGCCTCGGCCGATGTGCGCGAAGCGATCCTGGGCGAGGCCGCCAAGCTGAGTGAAGAGGTGCTGCAGCCGCTCAATCGCGTCGGCGATCTCGAAGGCTGCGTCCGCCATGACGACGGCAGCGTCACCACGCCGAAGGGCTTCAAGGAAGCCTACAAGCAGGTCACCGCCGGCGGCTGGCTCGGGCTGTCGGCGCCGGTGGAATATGGCGGGCAGGGCCTGCCGGTGACGCTGAGCCAGGCGGTCAACGAATTCCAGATCTCGGCCAACATGGCGTTTTCGATGTATGCCGGCCTGACCATGGGCGCGACCGCGGCGCTGATGGTGCACGGCAAGCCCGACCAGAAGAAGATGTTCGTGCCGAAGATGGTGGCGGGCGAGTGGACCGGCACCATGAACCTGACCGAGCCGCATTGCGGCACCGATCTCGGTTTGCTGCGCACCAAGGCGATCAAGCAGGCCGACGGCAGCTACAAGATCACGGGCACCAAGATCTTCATTTCCGCCGGCGAGCATGACCTCGCCGACAACATCATCCATCTGGTGCTGGCGCGGATCGAAGGCGCACCGGCCGGCATCAAGGGCGTGTCGCTGTTCGTGGTGCCGAAGATTCTCGTCAATGCCGACGGCTCGCTCGGTGCCCGCAACGGCGTGTCGTGCGGCTCGATCGAGCACAAGATGGGCATTCACGGCAATTCCACCTGCGTGATGAATTACGACAGCGCCACCGGCTGGCTGATCGGCGAGGAAAACAAGGGCATGCAGGGCATGTTCGTGATGATGAACGAGGCCCGCCTCGGCGTCGCCGTGCAGGGCCTGGCGCAGTCCGAAGTCGCCTATCAGAACGCGGTGAATTACGCCCGCGAGCGCCTGCAGGGCCGCTCGCTGACGGGTGCGAAGGCGCCGGACAAGCCGGCCGATCCGATCATCGTCCACCCCGACGTTCGCCGCACGCTGCTCACCATCCGCGCCTTCAACGAGGCGGCGCGCGCCATGGTGATCTGGACCGCGCTGAAGAGCGACGTCGCCCATCGCTCCACCGACCCGAAGGACCGCCAGGAGGCCGACGACCACATGGGCCTGATGACCCCGGTCATGAAAGGCGTAATGACCGACCTTGGGTTCTCCAACGCGGTGCTGGCGCAGCAGATGTATGGCGGCCACGGCTACATCGCCGAGCACGGCATGGAGCAGTTCGTGCGCGATGCCCGCATTGCCATGATCTACGAGGGGGCCAACGGCATTCAGGCGCTCGACCTCGTCGGCCGCAAGCTGCCGCGCGACGGCGGCCGCGCCGTGATGGCGTTCTTCGCCGAAGTCGCCGCTTTCGCCAAGGACAATGGCGCTGATGAAGCCATGAAGCCTTACGTGACGCCGCTCTCGACCGCGCTCGGCCATCTGCAGCAGGCCACCGGCTGGCTGATGCAGAACGCGCTGGCCAAGCCCGACAATGCGGGCGCCGCTGCCACCGACTACATGCAATTGTTCGGCCTCGTCACCTTCGGCTACATGTGGGCCAGGATGGCGAAGGTCGCGCAGGACAAGATTGCGGCATCAGGGGTCACGCCCTACCTGTCCACCAAGCTGGTGACCGGCCGCTTCTTCATGGAGCGGATGTTGCCGGAAACCACCGTCCATCTCGCGCGCATCCAGACCGGTGCTGCGACCACGATGGAACTGGCGGCGGAAGCCTTCTGAGATTTTTCGCCGCGGACGAGACTTCGCGGCGACTTCAGCGCTATATTATGATCCTCATATAAGGAGGGCACCATGCCCGAAGCCTATATCTACGATCACGTTCGCACCCCGCGTGGCCGCGGCAAGGCCGACGGCTCGCTCCACGAGGTCACGGCGCTGGCGCTGGCGACGGTGCCGCTGCAGGCGCTGAAAGAACGCAACAACCTGCCCGCAGACGTCGTCGACGACGTCATTCTCGGCGTGGTCGATCCGGTCGGTGAGGCCGGCTCGGACATCGCGCGCTTTGCCGCGATGAAAGCGGGCCTCGGCGAGGCCGTCCCCGGCATCCAGATCAGCCGTTTCTGTGCCTCCGGGCTCGATGCCGTGAATTTCGCCGCCGCCCAGATCATGAGCGGCCAGCACGACCTCGTCATCGGCGGCGGCGCTGAATCGATGAGCCGCGTCGGTATCGGTGCCTCCGGTGGTGCCTGGCCGATGGATCCGTCGATGGCGGTGCCGTCCTATTTCATGCCGCAGGGCGTTTCGGCCGACCTGATCGCGACCAAATACGGTTTCTCGCGCGACGATGTCGACGCCTATGCGGTGCAAAGCCAGCAGCGCGCGGCCAAAGCGTGGGACGAGGGGCGTTTCAAGAATTCGGTGGTGCCGGTCAAGGACATCAACGGCCTGACGATATTGGCCAAGGACGAGCACATGCGTCCGACCACGACGATGCAGTCGCTCGGCCAGTTGCAGCCGTCCTTCGTGGCGATGGGCCAGATGGGCGGCTTCGACGCGGTCGCGATCCAGTCGCATCCCGAGGTCGAGCGCATCAACTACGTGCATCACGCCGGCAACTCGTCGGGCATCGTCGACGGCGCCGGTGCGGTGCTGCTCGGCAGCAAGGAAGCGGGCGCCAAGTATGGCATGAAGGCGCGCGCCAAAATTCGCGCCTTCGCCAATATCGGCTCGGAGCCCGCGATGATGCTGACCGGCCCGGTCGACGTCACCGAAAAGCTGTTCGAACGATCCGGCATGAAGACGTCGGACATCGACCTGTTCGAGCTCAACGAGGCCTTTGCCTCGGTGGTGCTGCGCTACATGCAGGCGTTCCAGATCGATCCTTCCAGGATCAACGTCAACGGCGGCGCCATCGCGCTCGGCCATCCCCTCGGCGCCACCGGCGCCATGATCCTCGGCACCGTGCTCGACGAACTCGAGCGCACCAACAAACAGACCGCGCTGGTGACGCTGTGCATCGGTGGCGGCATGGGGACGGCTACGATCATCGAGCGGGTTTGACGAAGCGTCATCCTGAGGTGCGAGGGCAATAGCCCGAGCCTCGAAGGATGGATTATTCACACAATCATCCTTCGAGGGCCTCGCAAGCGCGAGGCCACCTCAGGATGACGGAGAGACCGGGAGCAACAGATGGCCTTCAAGAATTTCAAGACCGAAACCGACGCCGACGGCATCGTTCTGGTAACCTGGGACACCCCCGGCCGTTCGATGAACGTGCTGGACGAGACCTCTGTCACCGAACTCGAGGCGATCATCAAGCAGACCTCGGAAGATGCCGCCGTCAAGGGCGTCGTCATCACCTCGGGCAAGGAAGCGCTGTGCGCCGGGGCGGACCTCTCGATGCTCGAAGGCATGGCCAACACCTATGCCGGCGTGCTCAAGGACAAGGGCGAAGTCGCCGCCAACCAGATGCTGTTCGACCAGAGCCGCCGCTTCTCGCAGGTGTTTCGTTCGATCGAGACGTCAGGCAAGCCGTGGGTCGCCGCCATCAACGGCCTCGCGCTCGGCGGCGGTTTCGAGCTGACGCTGGCCTGCCATTACCGTGTTGCCGCCGATAATCCGAAGACCCGCCTCGGCCTGCCTGAAGTGAAGGTCGGCCTGTTCCCGGGCGCCGGCGGTACCCAGCGCGTGCCGCGCATCGTCTCGCCGCAGGATGCGATGCAGCTTTTGCTGAAGGGTGAAGCGATCAACCTCGCCAGGGCCAAGGCGCTGAATCTGATTCACGCCATCGTTCCATCAGCCGAGATGATCCAGGCCGCCAAGGACTGGATCAAGGGCGGCGGCAAGGCGATCGCACCCTGGGACGAGAAAGGCTTCAAGCTGCCCGGCGGTCCGGTGTTCTCCAAGGCTGGCATGATGATGTTCCCGGCCGGCAACGCCATCTACCGCCGCGAGACCTACGACAACTATCCGGCGGCGCGCGCCATCATGAGCTGCGTCTATGAAGGCCTGCAGTTGCCGATCGACGCGGCATTGCGCGTCGAGTCGCGTTACTTCACGCAGGTGCTTC
>JAIEPP010000459.1 GCA_019748335.1 Xanthobacteraceae bacterium | reverse complement strand
ATCATCGGCCCCAACGGCGCCGGCAAGACCACGATGATGGACATCATCACCGGCAAGACCAAGCCGGACGAAGGCACCGTGCTGTTCGACGGCATCACCGACCTGACGCGGCTCGACGAAACCCGTATCGCCGAACTCGGCATTGGCCGCAAGTTCCAGAAGCCGACGGTGTTCGAGAGCCAGACCATCGAGGACAATCTGCTGCTGGCGCTCAACGTCGATCACAGCGTCAAGGGCACGTTGTTCTGGCGCGAGAGCAAGCCGGAGACCGAGACGATCGAGCGGGTGCTGGAAACCATTCGCCTGAAAGACGCGCGCAACCGCCTTGCCGGCAGCCTGTCGCACGGCCAGAAGCAGTGGCTGGAGATCGGCATGCTGCTGGCGCAGGATCCGAAATTGCTGCTGGTCGATGAACCCGTCGCCGGAATGACCGATGTCGAGACCCATCAGACCGCGGAACTGTTGAAGGAAATCAACAAGCAAAAGACCATCATGGTGGTCGAGCACGACATGACGTTCGTGCGCGAGCTCGGCGTCAAGGTGACGTGCCTGCACGAAGGCACGGTGCTGGCCGAAGGAACCATCGATCAGGTGTCGCAGAACGAGCGTGTCGTCGAAGTGTATTTGGGGCGCTGATCCATGCTGAAGGTCGACAACATCAACCTCTACTACGGCGCGGCGCAGGCGTTGCGCGGCGTCTCGGTCGCGGCCGAAACCGGCAAGGTCTTGTGCGTGCTCGGCCGCAACGGCGTCGGCAAGACCTCCCTGCTGCGCGCGATGGTCGGCCAGTACCCCGTCGCCAGCGGTTCGATCACGCTCGACGGCAAGGACATCACGACGATGAAGCCCTATGAGCGGGCGCGGGCCGGTATCGGCTTCGTGCCGCAGGGCCGCGAGATCTTTCCGCTGCTGACGGTGGAAGAAAATCTCAAGACCGGTTTCGGCCCGCTCAAGCGCGACGACCGCAACATCCCCGACGACGTGTTCTCGCTGTTTCCGGTTTTGAACTCGATGCTGGGCCGGCGCGGCGGCGATCTCTCCGGCGGCCAGCAACAGCAACTGGCGATCGGCCGCGCGCTGGTGATGCGGCCGAAATTGCTGCTGCTCGACGAGCCGACCGAAGGCATCCAGCCCTCGATCATCAAGGACATCGGCCGCGCCATCTCCTATCTGCGCAGCCTCGGTAACATGGCGATCGTGCTGGTCGAACAATATCTCGACTTTGCCTGCGAGCTCGGCGACAATTTCGCAGTGATGGACCGGGGCGCGGTGAAGTATGCCTGCGATCGCTCGAACCTCGATCCCGCGGAAATCAGCCGCCAGATGGCGCTCTAACACAGCGTTTTCAAGCGCGGCCTCATAACGCCATTTGAGGGACGAATGCGGACCGACACCACGCACGCGGCGGCAGCGACGTTCGCGGCCAACCGGGCCCAGGGCGCGGTGAGGTTCGGCGTGCATCTGCAGGACGGCGTCACCCGGCGTGGTGTCCTGCATGAATCCGGCTCACTGCGCGTACGCTTTCCGTCGCCCGAGGCGGAGGGGCTGTCGGGCGTATTCGTCAACACGGCCGGCGGGATCGCGGGTGGCGACCGCTTCGATATCGCAATCACGGCGGGCGAGGGCGCGCGGCTGACGCTGACGACTGCGGCGGCAGAGAAGGTCTACCGCGCGCCCGGACCTGTCGCGGAGCTCAACATCGCGCTGAAGGCCGAGGCCGGCGCGCATCTCGCGTGGCTGCCGCAGGAAACCATCCTGTTCGACCGCGCCCGGATCTCCCGCCGCATCGACCTCGATCTCGCCGAAACCGCCTCGCTGCTGCTGTGCGAGATCGTGGTGTTCGGCCGCGCGGCGATGGGCGAACGGATGCTGCATGGCGAGTTCGTCGACCGCTGGCGTCTGCGCCGCGGCGGCAGGCTGGTATTTGCCGAAACGATCCGGCTCGACGGCGAGATCGGCGAAAAACTGGCGCGGCCGGCGATTGCCAAAGGCGGCGTCGCCATCGGCACCGCGTTGATTGTGCCCGGCGACGAGGCCGTGGTGGAGCGGATTCGCGAGGCTGCGGAAAACTTCGGCGGCGAGGTTGGAATCTCCGCCTGGAATGGATTTGCAATGGCGCGCTTCTGTGCCCAAGATGCGGCCCGGCTCCGCGCCGATATGATGACCGTGCTCGGCCGCGCCAGCAGTATTCCGTTGCCGCGGCTTTGGCTCAGCTAGGACCCGGCTCAACTCGATCCTTCGAAACACCTGAAGAGTGCTTGCATGAACCTGTCTCCCCGCGAAAAGGACAAGCTCTTGATCTCGATGGCGGCCATGGTGGCGCGCCGGCGGCTCGAGCGCGGCGTCAAGCTCAACCATCCCGAGGCGATCGCCATCATCTCCGACTTCATCGTCGAAGGTGCGCGCGACGGCCGCACCGTCGCTGAACTGATGCAATCCGGCGCGCAGGTCATCACCCGCGCGCAGGTGATGGATGGCATCCCCGAAATGATCCACGACATCCAGGTCGAGGCCACGTTCCCCGACGGTACCAAACTCGTCACCGTGCATGAGCCGATCAGGTAGGAGCATCCCATGATCCCCGGCGAACTCTTCATCAAGGACGGCGAGATCGAGCTCAATGCCGGCCGCAAGACGGTGACGCTCACGGTTGCCAATACCGGCGACCGTCCGATTCAGGTCGGCTCGCACTATCATTTCTTCGAAACCAACCCGGCGCTGAAATTCGAACGCCGAAAGGCCCGCGGCATGCGGCTCGACATCGCCGCCGGTACCGCGGTGCGGTTCGAGCCGGGCCAGACCCGCGACGTGCAACTGGTGGCGGTTGCGGGGAAACGCGTGATCTACGGCTTTCGCGGCGACGTGATGGGGAAGCTGTGAGCCTTAAATGCCTGACGTGAATCATGGTGAGGTGAGCACAACTGTTACGCTCCCTCCCCCCTTGCGGGGGAGGGCTGGGGAGAGGGGTATGCCGCACACTCCGGTAGACGATGTACAACGAGCCCGTGCCAAACAAATGCGCCGCGAGATGACGCGTGCCGAAACCCTCCTGTGGCGCCACCTGAAAGCAAACCGACTTGCCGGCCTCGGTTTTCGCCGTCAGAGCCCCATGGGCAACTACATCGCGGACTTCGTCGCGCACTCCTGCAAACTGGTCGTCGAGGTCGACGGCGAGAGCCACGATTTCGAGTCCCGCCTTCTCCACGATGAACGGCGCGACGCATGGTTCGCGTCGCGAGGTTACCGCGTACTTCGCTTCACCAACGACGATGTGATGAAAAATCTAGAAGGTGTCGTGCTTGCCATTGGTCTGACAGCGGAGCAAGCCGCACCCCCCTCCCTAACCCTCCCCCGCAAGGGGGGAGGGAACGAGTCTATCGATAGCCTTGATGCAGATAGCGCAAAGGAAGAGTCGTGACTGCGTCAGCCACAAGCGATGCTCTCTCGCTCCCTCCCCCGTCCAACTCGGGTTTACCTGAGTTGGACATCCATATGTGTCGAAGTCGGATATATCCGACTTCGATGCGGGGGAGAGTTGGGGGGAGGGGTGGCTGCGGGTCGCGCTGTCAGAAAATTCGCAACGCTGCAAACAACCGACGATTTGAAGGCTGGAGCCCGACATGTCCGTGAAAATCAAACGTTCCGTCTATGCCGACATGTTCGGGCCTACCACGGGCGACAAGGTGCGGCTGGCCGATACCGATCTCATCATCGAGGTCGAAAAGGATTTCACCACTTACGGCGAGGAAGTGAAGTTCGGCGGCGGCAAGGTGATCCGCGACGGCATGGGGCAATCCCAAGTTACCAACCGGCAGGGCGCGGTCGATACCGTCATCACCAACGCGCTGATCGTCGATCACTGGGGCATCGTCAAGGCCGACGTCGCGATCAAGGAAGGCATGATCGCGGCGATCGGCAAGGCCGGCAATCCGGATATCCAGCCCGGCGTCACCATCGTGATCGGCCCCGGCACCGACGTCATCGCCGGTGAAGGAAAGATCCTCACCGCCGGCGGTTTCGACAGCCATATTCATTTCATCTGCCCGCAGCAGATCGAGCACGCGCTGATGTCGGGCGTTACCTCGATGCTGGGTGGCGGCACCGGGCCGTCGCACGGCACGTTTGCGACCACCTGCACGCCCGGGCCGTGGCACATGGGGCGGATGATCCAGTCGTTCGACGCCTTCCCGGTCAATCTCGGCATTTCCGGCAAGGGCAACGCCTCGCGCCCGGCGGCGCTGGTCGAGATGATCAAGGCCGGCGCCTGCGCGCTGAAACTTCACGAAGACTGGGGCACCACGCCCGCCGCGATCGACAACTGCCTGTCGGTGGCGGACGACTACGACATCCAGGTGATGCTGCATTCCGACACCCTGAACGAGTCCGGCTTCGTCGAAGACACGGTGAAGGCGTTCAAGGGCCGCACCATCCACGCCTTCCACACCGAAGGCGCCGGCGGCGGCCACGCGCCGGACATCATAAAAATTGCCGGCCTGAAGAACGTGCTGCCGTCCTCCACCAACCCGACCCGGCCGTTCACCCGCAACACCATCGACGAGCATCTCGACATGCTGATGGTGTGCCACCATCTCGATCCGTCGATCGCCGAGGATCTCGCCTTTGCCGAAAGCCGCATCCGCAAGGAGACCATCGCGGCGGAAGACATTCTGCACGATCTCGGCGCGCTCTCGATGATGTCGTCGGACTCGCAGGCGATGGGCCGGCTCGGTGAGGTCATCATCCGGACCTGGCAGACCGCCGACAAGATGAAGAAGCAGCGCGGTTCGCTGCCCGAGGACAAGGGCAAGGACAACGACAATTTCCGCGTCAAACGCTACATCTCGAAATACACCATCAACCCCGCGATCGCGCATGGCGTCTCGAAACTGATAGGATCAGTCGAGAAGGGTAAGCTCGCCGATCTCGTGCTCTGGTCGCCGGCGTTCTTCGGCGTCAAGCCGGACTGCATCATCAAGGGCGGCTCGATCGTGGCGGCGCCGATGGGCGATCCCAACGCCTCGATTCCGACGCCGCAGCCGGTGCATTACC
>JAIEPP010000584.1 GCA_019748335.1 Xanthobacteraceae bacterium | reverse complement strand
CTGCTGCTGATCGCGGCCGATCTCGCTTTGGCACTGCTGCCGTCGGTCGGCGGCGTCGCGCTGGGCATCGTGCTGTGGGGGCTGCATATGGGATTCACTCAGGGGCTGCTGGCCGCGCTGGTCGCGGACACCTCGCCCGCCGAGCTACGCGGCACTGCCTACGGATTTTTCAACCTCACGGGCGGGCTGGCGATGCTCGCCGCCAGCGTGATCGCCGGTGTTCTATGGGACATCTCGGGACCGCAAGGCACCTTCTTCGCCGGCGCCGGCCTTGCTGTGATCGCACTGGCGGGTTTGCTCGCCGTGCAGGGAAAGCTCCCCGGCTGATCCCACCGCGTTCGCGTGCGCGCACCGCAAGGTTCAGCTCACCGGCGCCGCCCCCAGGAAATCGCGCTCCAGACCCGTTCGTGCAGGTAATACCAGCCGATCTTGGTGATGACCTCGAGGGCAGCGATCGAACCCGCGATCTCCACCTTGCCGGTCAGGAACCAGCTGATCGCAAACGTGTCGAGCGTTCCCAAAGTGCGCCAGCTGACGGCCTTCAGAACCGACCTTGCATGTGTCTCCGCTCCACGAAACAGCACCCGGCTTGCCTCCTGTGTGGCGTTGAGCAAAAGCTAGCACGCCGGCACAGCGCACCGCTGCACGATCGTCGCGTTCCCGCCGACTTTTGCGTCCAGACCTTCTCAAGGCATCCCCTGCGGAAATCCCGTTCCGGATTCTTGGACGCGCGAGAATGTCTCTGATATGCCGCAGCTGGCGACTAGCGGTGCAAGCCGATGACCTGGGTTCAACCAGGAAGTGGGAGTTGAAATGCGACTGATTGTTGTGCTCGGTGCGATCTGTGCGCTGACCCAGCCCGCCTCCGCCCAGACCGGCGATTGCAGCGCGATCGCGGATGCCGCCGCACAACTCGCCTGTTACAACAATGAGCCGCCGCCCGCCGCCAGAAAGCCCGCAGCAACCCGCCTGCCCGCGGCCACCAGACCCGTTGCCGCAATGCCTTTGGCCACGAAGCCCGTGGCCGTCACCACCGAAGGCAGCAAATATATCGACAGGATCGGTGCGGAGGACGCCATTGTCGGCGCCAAGATGCGGGGCATCTGCCGCGGCTGCTGAGCGGCGGCGCTTGCACCAACGCAACGCGTTCGGCACAAAAAAGCCCCGGACGATGCCGGGGCTTTTGACGTGTCGCAGGAGGAATTCAGCCCTCCAGCGAATGCTCAGTACCTGGCGACAACCGGGCCGCCGAAGTTGAACTTGTAGTTTACGCCGACCAGGAACTGCTCGACTTCAAGCTTGCTGCGGACGACGTCCGTCGATGAACCGGGGGCCGCCCCTGTGCCAAGCGTGAAGTTCGAGGTCTTGGTACCAAAATCCATGTAGTTGAATTCGCCGAACACCGACCAACCGGGTGCGAACATCCATTCGAGACCGCCGCCGACAGTCCAGCCGGAGCGATTCACGCCGAACGCGTTTTCGGAGTTGAATACCGGCGGCCCGTTACCGTTGATAACATAGTCCACCGACGTCCAGGCGCCGCCACCTTTCACGTAACCCAGCAGTTGCGGGGTGAACAGGTAGCCGACGCGGCCCGTCACGGTATAGATATCCTTGACGCGGACATTGGAAGTGAACGTCGGGAACGCCGGAAGGATGTGTGAGCTGTCGATCCGGGCGTAATCGTACATGCCCTGGATGCCGATTACCCAATTGTTGGCGAACTGGTAATCGCAGCCAATCTGGCCGCCGCCGACGAAGTCGCTGCCATCGCTGGAGCCGTAGTTGGTATCGGGAAATGCAGTGAAAGCGCCCGCGGGGGAAAGCTGGCCGATCCGGGTCTGACTGGTCCGCTCCCAACCGCCGCCAATATTGCCGCCGATGTAGCAACCGGACCAGCTGTAGATTGCGACGGGCACCGGCGGTGCCTTGGCGTAACGGGGCGCCATATCAGCCGCGACGGCCGATCCAGTCATCGCAAACGCCGCGAGCATTCCAAAAGTGAATTTCTTCATTTTGATTTCTCCTGCGTCAAAAAAAATTGCATGAATCCTGGGTGAATTTTACTGCAGTAGAGTTTTACTGCGGGAAAACCGGGGATGTTGTGTCGCGGTAGACACAGTCAGGCAGAAGATTCAGCCGCCAAAGTTCCATTCCCATCGCGCCGGCCGTGCAACTTGCGGAAGCGGGATTTGCAGGATCGCGTTGCGATTGCGGCTTCGATGGGTGACAACGGGTCGCGACGGGATCCGCTTGCAAACTGCTGAATATACGGCCATTTTCGATCCATGCGAGACAAAGTTCCCTGAATGCTGCTGCTCCAGGCCCTTCCCACCTCGATCGGCGCCGCCGCGATCGCGCCGGCGTTGCTGGTGCTTTGGCTCGTCGTCGCTGCCGACGAGCGCCCCGGCCCGCCTGCGCGGGTGTGGCTGGCCTTCATCCTCGGCGCTGCCAGCATTTCGCTGTTGGGAATCGCGCGTGCGCCGTTTGCCGCGATTCTGGCTGTCCCCGGCAATCCCTGGATGACGCAGGTGCTGCGTTCCGTCTTCGGCGTCGCCGCACCGGAAGAAATCGTCAAGGTGCTCGTCATCGTCGTCGTGGCGGCGTCAGCGCGGCGCCGCACCTACTCGGACCCGATGGATACCGTGGTCTATGGCGCGGCCGCTGGTCTTGGTTTCGCCGCGTACGAAAATCTCGCTTATCTCGTGCAGCACTCCGACATGTGGCGATCGCTGGCCGCCTTGCGCAGCGTGCTGACGGTGCCGTTCCACGGCGCGCTCGGCATCATCGCCGGCGCCTATATCGCGATCGCGCGCGCCGGGACCGCGCTCGGCGCCAACAGGCATCATCGCGACTGGGCGCGCATCTCGAGCTGGTGCCTGGTGCTGTTTGCACCGGTCGCGCTGCATGCGGCGTTCGATTTCCCGCTGCTGACGTTGCAGAAGAACCCGGATCTGGATGCCTCGACCCGGCTGATGCTGGGAACGGCAAGCGTGCTGATCGGATTCAGTTCGATCGGTTTCGCGGTGCGGCTGGTACGGCGCGTCGGCCGGCACCATGCACCGCGCACCGAGATCGCGCGCGAACGGTTGAGCCAGTTGCGGCGGATGTGGGCACTATTGGTCGCCGGCGGCGGCGCGGGCTTTGCCGGCGTGGCTTTCCTGCTGACCTCGATCCATCACTGGTTCGTCAATCCGGAGCGCAACGTCTCGCTGGTGCTGATCCCGCTCGGCCTGACCTCGATCCTGATCGGCATCGCACTTCTGGTGGCCACCACGGCGATCTATATTTTCGGCCGCAACCGGATCCGGACCTCGTCAGAGGGCTTTTCGTCCGCGCCGGAACCGAGCTGAATTTTCGACTGATATCGTTGATCTCCGTCAAACCGGTCAACGAACAAATTTTACCCGCAAGCTTTATGCAAGCTATACTGCGCTTCCATTCCGCACGGCGCGCATCGGGAGCTTGCAATGACCCTTCCCCAAGATTCTGCCAAAGGCGACTTTGGCAAGGACGTCGAGAAGATGCAGGCCGCAGTAGGCGCGGCGGTCAAGGCACACTGGAAAGCCTTCCTGGTCGAAGGCATCGTGCTGGCGGTTCTCGGGCTTGCGGCGATGATCGTGCCGCCGCTGGCCAGTCTCGCCGTCACCATCTTCCTGGGCTGGATGTTTCTGATCAGCGGCGTCGCCGGGCTGGTCGTCACGTTCTGGGCGCGGCAGATGCCCGGCTTCTGGTGGTCGCTGTTTTCGGCCGCCTTGGCCGTTCTGGCCGGCATCGTGCTGCTGGCGCGGCCGGTGCAGGGCATTCTCACGCTCACCATCGTCGTCGGCGCCTATTTCCTCGCCGAAGGCGTCGTCTCCATCATGTACGCGCTCGAACATCGCCGGGAGTTGTCGGAGCGCTGGTCCTGGCTGCTGGTGGCCGGGTTGATGGACATCGTGATTGCCTTCCTGATCATCTCGGGGCTGCCCGGTTCGGCGGAATGGGCGATCGGCGTTTTGGTCGGGATCAACTTGGTGCTGGGCGGCGCATCGCTGGTCGGCATGGCCCTCGCCGCGCGCAAATCCTGAGCGCAATCAACGACCGTGACCTGCCGATGATTAGGGGATGACAAGATGCTGCGCGTCCCCTATATAGCCCGCATGATCAACCTCGCCGCCAACAGCTATTGGTACTTTAGCAACGACAGCTCGCTGGCGGTGGGAGGATCGCGCTCAATCTGACAAATTGCAGCCCAGAAGTCCGAACAGCCGCCAGACCCTGGCGGCTTTTTTTTATGGCCGGCAGGTCCCTCACAGACAGGAGCCACAGCCGTGTTGAGCACCACCGACGATCTTCGAATTAGCGAACTGAAAGAACTGAGTACGCCACAGGAGGTGATGCGCGAGATCCCGCGTACCCTGACCGCGACGCGAACCGTGCTGGCGTCGCGCAACAGCATCCACGACATCCTGAGCGGGACTGACGACCGCCTGCTGGTCGTCGTCGGCCCCTGCTCGATCCACGATCCCGACGCGGCCCTCGACTACGCCGGTCGCCTCGCCACCCTGCGTGAACAGCTCGCCGGCCGCCTCGAGATCGTGATGCGCGTCTATTTCGAGAAGCCGCGCACGACGGTAGGCTGGAAGGGATTGATCAACGATCCCAACCTCGATGGCAGCTTCGACATCAACAGGGGCCTGCGTCTCGGCCGCAATGTGCTGTCGGCGGTCAACAATCTCGGCCTGCCGGCCGGCGCCGAATTCCTCGACATGACGACGCCGCAATACATTGCCGACCTGGTGGCGTGGGCGGCGATCGGCGCGCGGACCACCGAGAGTCAGATCCACCGCGAGCTCGCTTCCGGATTGTCCTGCCCGGTCGGCTTCAAGAACGGCACCGACGGCAATGTACGGATCGCCGCCGAAGCCGTGAAGTCGGCGTCGCATCCGCATCATTTCATGGCGGTGACCAAGGGCGGGCGCTCGGCGATTGCGGCAACCAGCGGCAACGAGGACTGCCACATCATCCTGCGTGGCGGCCATCAGCCGAACTACGACCG
>JAIEPP010000397.1 GCA_019748335.1 Xanthobacteraceae bacterium | reverse complement strand
CGCGCGACTGGGCCGAGACGCTGCGCGAGGAAACACTGGCCGATGCCGCCGGCCGCCACATGATCCCGCTGGCGCTCAATGCGTTCGAGCCCGGCGATCTCCTGCTCTTCGCGATCAACGACAATGCGCCCGCGAAACATTGCGCGATCCTCGTCTCGGCCGACCGCATGATCCACGCCATCGAATCTCATCCGGTGGCAGAGGTCTCGCTTGTTCCTTGGTGGCGCAATCGTCTGCGCTTCGTCTTCCGCTTTCCCGAGATCTGAGAAAAGTCGGCTACTCCGATGCGGTCTGCGCAAGCCACGCGGCGATATCGTCGATTGACCGAAACAGTGTTGAGGAATCCGAACTCGACGGCATGAAGCCGCAAGACTTCCAGAACTCCTCTGCCTCGCCGTCGATCGCTCGAACAATGACCGCCCGCCCGCCGATTGTCTCCGCCGCCGCAACGCAACGCTCCAGCGCGTGACGGAGAAGCGCGCTACCAACGCCTTTGCCCGCATAAGCGGCATCAACGGCAAGCTGGCCGAATAGAATGCAGGGTACCGGATCGGGCGGTCGCCCGGTCCGCACCTTGCGGGACAGGATCGATGGCGGAACCGCCGTTGGTGCAAGGCCATAGAAGCCAATCACGCGGGTGTTCTCCCGAATGACCATCACTCGTGTGAAGCCTTTGGCCTGATTGGCAAGCGCGTAGGTGCGCAGCCAATCGTTCAGAGCGGATTTGCCACAATCGAACGTTGACAGATCATGATCGGCATTGAGAGGTTCGGGCGGCGAAATCATCCTTTTGACGCTTCGCCCCACGGTGCCTTCCGAGAAAGCCGCTCAAGCATCTTGGCGGGGATCGCGGCAACCGGCGCGTCAATGGCGGCAACGAACTGCAGATAAGCCTCCGGCGCCAGTCGCACCACGGTCTCGTTGAGAATGGCGATCTGGGCGTCGTGCAGCGCCGCCCGGCGCATGAACTCCGTTCGGGAAAGCCCGCTCAGTTCCGCGCCCCGGTCGATGATTCCGAGATCGTCGTCCCGGAATCGCATCGAAACCGCCACATCCCGCTTTTGGGCCAGATCAACCATGTCGCATCTCCTTGTATTGCGTTCCTATATACACGCTTTCTTCCGGAAAAGCTAGCCCCATGGCCGTTCTGCTCCTCACCGCCGCAGCCTCCGCGCTGACGGCGGGCGCCTCGGCGTTTGTCCAGATCGCAGCAGCAGCGGCGGCAACTGCCGTCGGCAGTTTCATCGACAACCGGCTGTTCGGCCCGTCGATGGGCAACACCACGCAAGAAGGGCCGCGCCTCGACAGCTTGCAGGTTCAGGCTTCGACCGAGGGCGCGGCGATCCCCGAGATCGCCGGGCGGGTGCGGATCGCGGGCCAGATCATCTGGGCGACCAAGTTCAAGGAAGTGGCGACGACGACCACGCAGCGCTCCGGCGGCGGCAAGGGCGGCGGTGGCGGCGGCGGGTCGGTCACGTCCACCACCTATTCCTATTTTGCGAACTTCGCGGTCGGACTGTGCGAAGGGCCGATCGACCGGATCGGCCGCATCTGGGCCGACGGCAAGCCGCTCTCGCTCGCCGGCATCACCATGCGGGTTTATCGCGGCACGACGAGCCAGTCGCCAGATCCGCTGATCGAAGGCGTCGAAGGCACCGGCAATGCGCCCGCCTATCGCGGCACCGCCTACGTCGTGTTCGACAATCTCGCGCTGGAAAAGTTCGGCAACCGCTTGCCGCAGCTGACCTTCGAAGTCTTCCGGCGCGTCTCTTCGACCGCTGGCGACAGCCTTGAGACCATCGTGCGCGCCGTGACCATGATCCCGGGTGCCGGCGAGCGTGCATATGACACCAAGGTCCAGAAGCGCGATCTCGGCGGCGGCTCGACCACGCCCGAGAACGACAGCGCCGGGCGCTCGACCTCGGATTGGTCAATTGCGCTCGATGATCTCAAAGCCTCGCTGCCCAACGTCGATACCGTGTTTCTGGTAGTGGGCTGGTTCGGCGACGATCTGCGCTGCGGCTCCTGCACGATCCGCCCCAAGGTCGAAGTCGCCAACAAGGTGACGACTCCCGACGCCTGGATGGTGCATGGCCTTGCCCGCTCCGGTGCTGTCGTCATGTCGCTCAATGCCGGCAAGCCCGCCTATGGCGGCACGCCTTCGGACGATACCATCGTTCGCGCAATCCGCGATCTGAAGGCTCGCGGCTATGCCGTGGTGTTCTATCCGTTCGTGTTCATGGACGTGCCCGCTGGCAACGCGCTGCCGAACCCCTATGGCGGCACCGGCCAGCCCGTCTATCCCTGGCGCGGGCGGATCACCTGCCATCCCGCCGCTGGCCAATCCGGCACGGTGGACAAGACGGCGACGGGGGGAACCCAGGTTGCGGCCTTCTTCGGCGCGTGCCTTGCGTCACACGTCTCGGTATCGGTCAATGCCAGCACCGATGCGGTGACAACCAGCTATTCCGGCCCCGCCGAATGGGGCTTGCGCCGGTTCATCCTGCACTACGCCAAGCTCTGCGCGGCGGTGAACGCCATCGATGCGGGGACAATCGACGCCTTCCTGATCGGATCGGAATTCCGCGCGCTCTGCTCGGTGCGCGATAGCGCCACCAACTTCCCGGCAGTGGCGCGGCTGAAGACCCTCGCCGCCGATGTGAAGGGCATTCTCGGCAGCGGCGTAAAGGTGAGCTACGCCGCCGACTGGTCGGACTACAACGGCTATCGGCCCGCCGATGGTTCGAACGATGTCTTCTTCCATCTCGATCCGCTCTGGGCCGACAGCAATATCGATTTTGTCGGGATCGACTGGTATGCGCCGCTCGCCGACTGGCGCGACGGCACCGGCCATCTCGACCGCATCGCGGGCGCGCCCTCGATCTATGATCGCGCCTATCTGCAATCGAACATCGAAGGCGGCGAGTTCTTCAGCTGGTTCTATGCCAGCGACACCGCCCGCAACAATCAGACCCGCACCACTATAACCGACGGCGCCTATGGCAAGCCATGGGTGTTCCGATCGAAGGATCTGCGGAACTGGTGGCTGAACCGGCATTACGACCGCCCGGGCGGCGTTGAAAGCGGATCGCCGACGGCGTGGCTCGCGCAGATGAAGCCGATATGGTTTTGCGAACTCGGCGTGCCCTCGGCCGACAAGGGCGCGAACCAGCCCAACGTCTTCTATGATCCGAAATCCTCGGAAAGCTTCCTGCCCTATTTCTCGAAGGGGACGCGCGACGATCTGATCCAGCGCCGGGCGCTTGAAGCGGTCTTGAGCTATTGGGCACCTTCAGGAGCCAATAACCCGACTTCTGGCGTCTATAGCGGCCGGATGATCGAAGCCTTCGGCATCTGGACATGGGACGCACGGCCCTATCCCGCCTGGCCGGGCCGAGCCGATCTGTGGTCGGACGGTGATCTCTATCCGCTCGGCCATTGGCTTAACGGCAAGGTCGGCCTTGCCGATCTGGCGGCGCTCGTTGCCGAACGTTGTCGGCGCGTCGGCTTCACGGCCTATGATGTGTCGGCGCTGGTCGGCGTCGTCACCGGATATCTGCGCGACCGGCCCATGAGCCCGCGCGCCGAGATCGAAGCGCTGGCGTCCGCCTATTCCTTCGACGCGGTCGAAACCGACGGCGTGATCCGCTTCGTGCCGCGCGGGCGATCTTCGGTTGCGACGCTGACCTTGCCAGAACTCGCCGTGCCCGATCAGGGCGAAGAGATCACGCTGACACGCGGCCAGGAAACCGAACTGCCGAACGAGGTGGCGGTCGGCTTCACCGACGCCGTTGACGAATACAAATCCGGCGCGGTCTCGGCGA
Organism: Xanthobacteraceae bacterium; assembly: GCA_019748335.1. Lineage (GTDB taxonomy): Bacteria > Pseudomonadota > Alphaproteobacteria > Rhizobiales > Xanthobacteraceae > Bradyrhizobium. Next base: position 1,215 of record JAIEPP010000397.1, on the reverse strand, counting down.
CGCGGCTTGCCGGCTATTCCGAGCGCAAGAGCGATCTGCGGCTCGCGCTGGTGATGGATCAGGTTCAGGCGCAATCGATTGCCGATCGCGCGCTGGTGGAAGCATGGGTTGCGCGCGAGACCGCGCAACTGGCCCTGCCGCCGTCACGCATTGCACTCGATCCGGGCGACGTGATCGATCTTGTCATCAACGGCAGGGCGCGGTCGTTTCGGCTGACGCGCGTGCTCGACAAGGGCGCGCGCGAAGCCGAGGCCGTGCGCGCGGAAGCGGCGATCTATGCGCCACCCTTGAACGGCATCGCGCCGCCGACACTCACGCCGCCGCCAATCTATGGCGCGGCGGTGCTGCGGCTGATGGATTTGCCGTTGTTGCGGGACACCGACGACGGCTTCTCGCCTTATGCCGCGGCCTCGGCCTCGCCGTGGGGCGGCGTCGTGGTGATGGACAGCGCCACCGGTTCGGACTTTGCGCTCGACACGACGCTGGCCCTGCGGGCCACCCTCGGCGAAACCATCCAGCCGCTTCCCGCAGGGCCGACGGAGTATTGGGACGAAGGCTCCGTCCTCGAGGTGAAGCTCTATGCCGGGGAACTGGCAAGCGCCACGCCCGACACGATCCTGAGCGGCGGCACGAACAGCCTGGCACTCGGCACGCCCGACGGCGATTGGGAGATCGTCCAGTTCGCCGATGCGGTCCTGACCGGATCGCAGACCTATCGGCTGACGAAGCTTCTGCGCGGACGCCTCGGCACCGAACATGCCATCCGCTCGCCGCTGGCCCTCGGCGCGCCGGTGGTTCTGTTGAACGAAGCCGTGGCGAAGATCGACGGCAAGCCCGCTGAACGCCTCGCCGCCCGCTTTTATCGGTGGGGACCGCAGGCGCTCGATATCGCCGATCCCGCCTGGCAGCAGACGACCTTCGCCGCAAAGGCCGTCGGCCGCATGCCCATAGCCATCCTGGACGGATTGCGTTCCGCAATCCTATGGGTCGCCGGTCCAGATCGCGGGCGCGCGCAATGGCGGCGGTGATCTTACCATCACTTGGGTTCGACGCACCCGCTTCGGTGGCGAACACAAGTCGGGTGTTCCCGACTTGTGCATGATGAGTGTCCAGGTCGGCAACAGCCGACCTGGATGGCCGATGGCGTCGATGTTCCGCTCAACGAGGAAAGCGAGCGCTACGAGGTCGATGTGATGAACGGCGCCAATATCGTCC
>JAIEPP010000398.1 GCA_019748335.1 Xanthobacteraceae bacterium | reverse complement strand
CGCGTGGCCGGCAGCCGCACGCATTCGTCCATCTGCATCGCGATGTCGGAGCCCAGCAGCCGCTGCACCTCGATCGATCGCTCCGGCGACAGCTCGATCTTGGCGCCGTCAATATGCGAGCGAAACGTCACCGCCTGCTCGGTAATCTTGCGCAGCTCCGACAGCGACATCACCTGGAAGCCGCCGGAGTCGGTCAGCATCGGGCCATTCCAGCCGGTGAATTTCTGCAGGCCGCCGAGGGCGGCGATCCGCTCGGCGCCGGGCCGCAGCATCAGATGATAGGTGTTGCCGAGCACGATATCGGCGCCGGCATCGCGCACTTCGCGCCAATGCAGGCCCTTCATCGCACCGGCGGTGCCGACCGGCATGAAGGCCGGCGTCCGCACCACGCCATGCGGCGTGGTCAGTATTCCGGTGCGGGCGGTGCCGTCGGTGGCGAGTAGCTCAAAATGGTTGGGAACGCTCATGGGCAGCTTATGGCGTGACATGCCTGCCCTGTTCAACCTTGTTCGGCCTGTTTTTGAAGCCAAAACCCGTTGACGGCAGCTCCAGCCTGCCGCATAAGTCCGCGCCATGACGTTCGCGACCAAAAGCACCCTGAAAACCAAAGCGCCCTCTGGGGCCTTCGGAGGCGTGCGCGCGTAGTCGAACGATCGCATCAACTGAACCGAAGCGCCCCGCCTGAAAAGGACCGGGGCTTTTTTATTGCCTCATCACCCTCACGGAGACCAAAGTGACCCACGATCCCGTTGTTGCCATTGCCGGCGTGACCGGCGCCGTCGGAGCCGAATTCTTCGCCACCATGGACAAGCGCGCCTTTCGCGTCGGCAAGCTCAAGGCGCTGGCGAGCGCGCGCTCGGCCGGCAAGACCGTCAAATTCCGCGGCGAGAAGGTCGTGATCGAGGAGTTGACCGAAAACTCGTTTGAGGGCGTCGATATCGCGCTGTTCTCGGCGGGCGGCGGTACCTCCCGGAAGTTCTCGCCGGCAGCAGTGAAGGCCGGTGCCGTGGTCATCGACAATTCGTCCGCATTCCGGATGGATCCGAACGTGCCGCTGGTGATCCCCGAAATCAACGGCAACCGTATCAGGGAGCACAAGGGCATTATCGCCGTTCCGAATTGCTCGGCGATCACCGCGCTGGTGCCGCTGTGGCCGATCCACCAGAACAACCGCATCAAGCGGATGATCATCTCGACCTATCAGGCTGCCAGCGGCGCTGGTGCCGCCGCGATGGAAGAACTGGTGGAATCGACCCGGGCAAACCTCAACGGGCAGGTCTATACGCCCAAGGTGATGCCGCACCCCTACGCCTTCAACCTGTTCAGCCACAACACCGCCATCGATCCCGAGACCGGCTACAACGACGAGGAAACCAAGGTCATCAAGGAGACCCACAAGATCTTCGAGGACGACCGGATCGCCATCGGCGTCACCTGCGTCCGCGTCCCCGTGCTGCGCGCACATTGTGAAGCCATCACCTTCGAATGCGAACGGCCGATCACCGAGAATGAAGTGCGCGCGATTTTGGCTCGCGCCCCCGGCGTCAGGATCGTCGACGACCGCGCGGGGAATTACTTCCCGATGCCGGTCGATGCCTCGGGCCAGGACGACGTGCTGGTCGGCCGTATCAGGAAGGATCTCAGCGATCCCACCGGTCATTCGATCGCGATGTTCGTGTCGGCGGACCAGTTGCTCAAGGGCGCCGCGCTCAACGCGATCCAGATCGCGGAACTGCTGCCGCAGCGCGTAATGGCGTGAGGGTGGTCGTCGGGTGGGTTAGGCGAAGCCGTAACCCACCCTACAGATCAAATTGCCGCGGCTATGACATCTGTTTTGGCGAAGTCATCGCCTTTGAAAAGGAGCGGCTGAGAATGCGCTTTAGCCAGCGCATAGACGGCACAATCGACGATATTCAACTGGGCTGGATGCCCCTGCCCTTTACCGAATCTGCGAAACGCATCGAAGGCAGCCTTGGCCATCTCATCGTCAAACGGCACAACGACAATGCCCGCTTGTTGAAGCAATTCGTCGAAAAGGCCGACAGCTTCCGCCCCTAAACGCGCCAGCAGAACGACCTTGGTTTCAAAAACCGCCACGGCGGAAATCGACAGACTATGGCACCGAGCATTGCAGCCCGATAGCGGGAACCATCTATCTCATCCGTGATCGTGGCAATGATCGCGGATGTATCGAGAACCATCAGGAAGGCAACCCGGAGCGGTCGTAGCCAACTATCTCATCGGCGGAACGGGGATCGAGAATACTCAGGCGGGAGGCCCGCTCGAAGAAAGACTCGATCGCGGCTGTTCTGTCGGCTGGTATTGGTGTCACAACCCGGGACAGCCGCTCCTCGATGGCGCGCGCCAATGCCGTCTCGACATCTTCGCCGGTCAAGCGAGCAAGACGTTGAACAAGTTCATCGACCTTGGCAGAGCGGATATTCATGGGCAGCCCGATCATGCGAGAATACGGGGATACCACCAAACCACCGGCCGGTCACTCTCCCCGCGCACGAAACAACAGACACGCATCGCCATACGAATAGAACCGGTAGCCATCCGCGATCGCATGCGCATAGGCCGCTTTCATCGCCTCGAGCCCTGAAAACGCCGACACCAGCATGAACAGCGTCGAGCGCGGCAGGTGGAAGTTCGTGAGCAGAATATCCACCGCGCGAAAGCGATAGCCGGGGGTGATGAAGATCGAGGTTTCCGCGCTGAACGGCTGGATGGTGCCGTCTTCAGTGGTGGCGCTTTCCAAGAGCCGCAGCGAGGTGGTACCGACCGCGACGATGCGGCCGCCTTTGGCGCGCGTGGCATTCAGTGCCGTGGCGGTCTCGGTTGAAATCGAGCCCCATTCGGCATGCATCTTGTGCTCGGAGGTCTCGTCGACCTTGACCGGCAGGAACGTCCCTGCCCCGACATGCAGGGTCAGCCGGTGCAGGCCGACGCCGCGCCCGCGCAGTGCGGATTCCAGCGCCGGCGTGAAGTGCAATCCGGCCGTAGGGGCCGCGACCGCGCCCTCGTTGGCTGCGAACATGGTCTGGTAGTCGGCCACATCCTGGTCGTCGGGCGTGCGCTTGGAGGCGATGTAGGGCGGCAGCGGCGGCGTGCCGAGATCGGCGATGGCCTGATCAAGCGTCGGCCCGTGAAACGAGAACGACAGCGTGATCTCGCCCTCCTCGCCCTTGGCCTCCACAGTGGCGTCGAGGTGGCCGAGCAGGCAGACCTTGCCTTCATTGCCGAAGCGGACCACGTCGCCGGGGCTGAGTTTTTTCGCAGGCTTCACCAGTGCCTGCCAGCGCGAGCCGTCGAGCCGCTTGATCAGCGTCGCTTCGATCTTCGGTTCGGTTTCGCGGCCGATGCGGCGGCCTTTCAGTTGCGCCGAAATCACCTTGGTGTCGTTGACGACCAGTTGATCTCCAGGCTCCAGCCATTGCGGCAGATCGGCAATGGTGCGGTCGCGCAGGACGCCGTCCGGCTGCACGACGAGCATGCGCGCGGAATCGCGCGGGCTTGCGGGCCGCAGCGCGATGTTGCCGGCAGGCAGTTCGAAGTCGAACAGATCGGTGCGCATGGCCCACGCCCGTCATCGCCCGCGCAGGCGGGCGATCCAGTACTCACAGATCCATCTCATTGCGAAAGCCGGTGAGTACTGGATGCCCCGCTTTCGCGGAGCATGACACTAGAGGTCGGTTGTCAGCTTACGCCGCGTCGGTGGCCATGTGGGCCTTGACGATCTTGTCGGGATCCTTGACCGGCTCGCCGCGCTTGATCTTGTCGACGTTTTCCATGCCCGAGGTGACCTTGCCCCAGACCGTGTACTGGTTGTTGAGGAAGGAAGCGTCGTCGAAGCAGATGAAGAACTGGCTGTCGCCGGAATCCGGGCTCGCCGCACGCGCCATCGAGGTGGTGCCGCGGACATGCGGTTCCTTGTTGAATTCCGCCTTCAGCTTCTTGCCGGAGCCGCCGGTGCCGGTGCCCTGCGGGCAGCCGGTCTGGGCCATAAAACCCTCGATCACGCGATGGAACACGATGCCGTCGTAAAATCCTTCGCGCACCAGTTCCTTGATGCGGGCGACGTGGCCCGGCGCCAGGTCGGGCCGCATTTCGATGGTGACGGGGCCCTGGGTGGTTTCAAGGATCAAAGTATTTTCTGTATCAGCCATGCTCTTTTCTCATCAGGTTTGGGTGGACGTTTGCGGGTTCTGAAAGGGATCGCGAGCGGCCGGCCTGCAACGGCGCCGCCCAGTCCCTCGGTAAATGGCAACGGCGTGCAGCGTTGCAATGTCTCCATCACGGCGATCCGGTAGGCCAGCCGGTCGGCGTCGCTGGCCTTCTCTGATTCATAGGTAATGCGCGGATGGCCGAGAATGCTCCCTTCGCGGTTGAAGCTGACAACGACCGTGATGTCGGTCGGGTTCGCGACCGAGAGCGGCGGCGGCTTCCAGCAGGAATGCAGTCTGACGACGATATCCCTGAGGCTGTCGAGTGCCGCCGGCTCGGCACGCACCTCGCCGCATAATCCAGACCACAACAGCGCCGCGGCAAACCAGGAAAGTGGCTTGCTGCGGGGCGTTGCCATGGCCTCACTTGATGTCGGACGCGACTTGCACCTTGACCATCTTGTCGGGGTCGGTGACCGACCCGCTCGGCGAACCCTCCGGAGCCTTCTTCAGCTTGTCGACCACGTCCATGCCGGAGACGACCTCGCCGACCACGGTGTACTGGTTGTTCAGGCTGGAGCCGGTATCGAACATGATGAAGAACTGTGAATTGGCGGAGTCGGGACTGCCGGCGCGCGCCATGCCGACGATGCCGCGCGTGAACGGGACCTTGGAAAATTCGGCCTTCAGGTTCGGATATTTCGAACCGCCGGTGCCGTTGAAATTCTTGCCGTCGCCGGTCTGCGCCATGAAGCCGCCGATCACGCGGTGGAACGGGACGTTGTTGTAGTAGCCCTCGCGCGCCAAGAGTTTGATGCGTTCGGCGTGCTCGGGGGCG
>JAIEPP010000558.1 GCA_019748335.1 Xanthobacteraceae bacterium | reverse complement strand
TCCGCCAACGGACGTCCGCGTCTGTCGGTGTTCCGTTCGTCGAAGCACATCTACGCCCAGGTCATCGACGACCTGAAGGGCGAAACGCTGGCTTCCGCGTCGTCGCTGGAAAAGACGATGCGCGAAAGCGGCAATACGGGCGCCAACATCGATGCGGCCAAGGCCGTCGGCAAGCTGCTGGCGGAACGCGCCGTGAAGAATGGCGTCAAGGAAGTGGTTTTCGATCGCGGCGGCTATCTCTACCACGGGCGCGTCAAGGCGCTCGCGGATGCGGCCCGCGAGAGCGGATTGAGCTTCTAAGGTTTTGGAATTGAACGGACACAACGACAAAGACGCAAGTCTTTCAAGGATTGGAAAACACCATGGCAGGTGAACGCGAACGCGGCGGTGGCGGCCACAGGGGCGGCCGGGAAGAGCGCGATAGCGAGTTCGTCGACAAGCTCGTCCACATCAATCGTGTGGCGAAGGTCGTCAAGGGCGGCAAGCGCTTCGGCTTTGCAGCGCTGGTCGTGATCGGCGACCAGAAGGGCCGGGTCGGTTTCGGCCACGGCAAGGCGCGCGAAGTTCCCGAGGCGATCCGCAAGGCGACGGAGTCGGCGAAGCGTAACCTGACGCGCGTCGCGCTGCGCGAAGGCCGCACGCTGCATCACGATATCGCCGGTCGCCACGGTGCGGGCCGGGTCTATCTGCGTGCGGCTCCGGCCGGTACCGGCATCATCGCCGGCGGTCCGATGCGCGCGGTGTTCGAAACGCTCGGTATCCAGGATGTGGTGGCGAAGTCGATCGGCTCGTCGAATCCCTACAACATGGTTCGCGCCACTTTCGACGCGCTGAAGCATCAGGATTCGCCGCGTTCGGTGGCGGCGCGCCGCAACATCAAGGTATCCACGCTGCAGTCGCGCCGCGTCGGCGGCGACGCCGAAGTGGTGGCGGAATAATTCGCGCGATTTCGACGCATTTTGGAGTTTAGACGATGGCCAAGGCCGCAAAGATGATCAAGGTCGAGCAGACCGGCAGCGCAATCCGCCGCCATCACTCGCAGCGTGCGACGCTGATCGGCCTCAAGCTCAACAAGATCGGTCGTGTGACCGAATTGCAGGACACTCCTGCAATTCGCGGCATGATCGCCAAGGTTCAACATCTCGTCCGCGTCGTCGACGAGAAATAGGCTGGGCGCATGATCCCGAAAGCCGGGGAGCGGTTTTCGGTCAGGATCGTGCTCCAAGGATAAAGGAACGAAACGATGAAGCTCAGCGATATCGCCGACAACGCCGGCTCGCGCAAAAAGCGGATGCGCGTCGGCCGTGGCATCGGTTCAGGCAAGGGCAAGACCGCGGGCCGTGGTGGCAAGGGCCAGACCGCGCGTTCGGGCGTGCGCATCAAGGGTTTTGAAGGCGGTCAGATGCCGCTGCATCGGCGTCTGCCGAAGCGCGGCTTCACCAACATCTTCAAGCTGGATTTCGCCGAGATCAATCTCGACCGCCTGCAGGAAGCAGTCGACGCCAAGCTGATCGACGCCAAGGACACCGTCACCATCGAGTCGCTGGTAAAAGCCGGCGTGGTTCGCCGCGCCAAGGCCGGCCTGCGGCTGCTCGGCCGCGGCGAACTCAAGGCCAAGCTCACCATCGAAGCCCATGGCGCCTCGAAGCCAGCGATCGCGGCGGTCGAGAAGGTCGGCGGCACGGTGAAGATCCTGGCCCCGGCCAAGAAGGAAGAAGGCGAGGCGGCGTAACATCTGCGTCATTGCCCGCGTCTCGCGGGCAATTCGCCCAAGAGAACAATGGACTTATCGAAGCCGAGCACCAAATAATGTCCGGCGTCTGCCGATTGCCCCGCCTGGGGCGGCGGCCTGAGGGGCGGCGGGAGAAGGTCTGAACATGGTCTCAGCGGCAGAACAACTTGCGGCAAACCTCAATTTCTCCGCGCTCGGCAAAGCCGACGAACTGAAGAAGCGCATCTGGTTCACACTGGGTGCGCTGCTTGTTTATCGGCTCGGCACCTACATTCCGCTGCCCGGCATCGATCCCGCGATCTGGGAACAGGTATTCAAGTCGCAGGCCGGCGGCATTCTCGGCATGTTCAACATGTTCGCCGGCGGCGGCATCCACCGCATGGCGATCTTCGCGCTGAACATCATGCCGTACATCTCGGCATCGATCATCATCCAGCTCTTGACCACCGTCTCGCCGCAACTCGAAGCCCTGAAGAAGGAAGGCGAGTCCGGCCGCAAGACGCTGAACCAGTACACCCGCTATCTCACGGTGATCCTGGCTGCGTTCCAGTCCTACGGCATTGCCGTGGGCCTCGAGGGCGCCGGCAACGTCGTCAGCGACCCCGGCCTGTTCTTCCGCCTCTCGACCGCGATCACGCTGACCGGCGGCACCATGTTCCTGATGTGGCTCGGCGAGCAGATCACCTCGCGCGGCATCGGCAACGGCATTTCGCTGATCATTCTCTCCGGCATCGTCGCCGAGCTGCCTTCGGCGCTCGCCAACATGCTGGAACTGGGCCGTCAGGGCGCACTGTCGACCGGGCTCATTCTGATCGTGATCGTGATGGCGGTCGCCGTGATCGCCTTCATCGTGTTCATGGAACGGGCCCAGCGCCGGCTGCTGATCCAGTATCCGAAGCGCCAGGTCGGCAACAAGATGTTCGAGGGCCAGTCCTCGCATCTGCCGCTCAAGCTCAACACCTCCGGCGTGATCCCGCCGATCTTCGCCTCGTCGCTGCTGCTGCTGCCGACCACGGTCGCCAACTTCAACGCCGGCAAGGGCCCGGAATGGTTCCAGTGGCTCAACACCCAGCTCAGCCACGGCCGTCCGCTGTTCCTGCTGCTCTATCTGGCGCTGATCGTGTTCTTCGCGTTCTTCTACACCGCGATCGTGTTCAACCCGACCGAGACCGCCGACAACCTGAAGAAGCATGGCGGCTTCATCCCCGGCATCCGTCCGGGCGAGCGCACCGCCGAATACATCGACTACGTGCTGTCGCGCGTCACGGTACTGGGTGCGATCTATCTGGCGATCGTCTGCCTGATTCCCGAAATTCTGATTTCCTACGCCTCGGTGCCGTTCTACTTTGGCGGGACCTCGCTTCTGATCGTCGTCAGCGTGACGATGGATACGGTGGCGCAGGTGCAGGGCTATCTGCTCGCCCATCAGTATGAGGGGCTGATCAGGAAGTCCAAGCTCAGGGGTCGCCGCCGCTGATCAGCGGGAATCAAGAGCGGTCTGAAATTCAACTAGGGGTGTGCGGCGTTTCGCTCACCAAGCCGGGGGGCGAATAGTCATGAGATTGATCCTTCTGGGACCGCCCGGCGCGGGCAAGGGGACTCAGGCGCAACGGCTGGTTCAGAAGTACGGGATCATCCAGCTCTCCACCGGCGAGATGCTGCGCGCGGCGGTTGCGGCCGAGACGCCGATCGGCCTGCAGGCCAAGGACATCATGTCCAGCGGCGCCCTGGTGCCGGACGAGGTGGTGGTCGGGATCATTTCCGATCGCCTCGACCAGCCCGACATGAAGAACGGCTTCATCCTCGACGGCTTTCCGCGCACGGTGCCGCAGGCGGCGGCCCTCGACGAGCTCCTGAAGAAGAAGCACATCAAGCTCGATGCCGTCGTCGAGCTGCGTGTCAACGAGAGCGCGTTGCTCGACCGCGTCGAGACCCGGGTGGCCGAGATGCGGGCCCGCGGCGAGGACGTGCGAATCGACGACACTCCGGAAGTGCTGTCGAAGCGGCTGGCGAACTACCGTTCGCAAACCGAGCCGCTGATTCACTATTATTCGGAGCGCCGGAAGCTGCTGACTGTGGATGGCATGATGACCATCGAGCACGTCACGCGGGAAATTAACCGGATCCTGGCCGCGATCGGGGCAGGGGAACCCAAGGCGGCCACACCGGCGGCGCCCGCCAAGCGGTCGGCTCCGGCCGCCAGGAAGACCGCCAAGCCGGCGGGCAAAAAGCCAGCCAAAACCGCCAAGAAGGCAGTCAAAAAGGCCCCAAAGGCCGGGAAGTCGGCCTCCAAGGGCACCAAGAAGGTCGCCTCGGCCGCCAAGGGCAAGGGTGCCAAAAAGGCCAAAAAAGCGGCAAAGAAGGTGGCCAAGAAGACCACCCGGAAGGCTGCGAAAAAGGTCACGAAAAAGCGAGCTAAACGCTAGGGACGGTTGACGAAACCGTCTTGAATCCTTTAATAAGCCCCGCATCCAAGTCGGATAGTTATTTGACGATGCCGGGCCCCGAAGAAGATGAGGGGAAGGGCGTCGTGTTCGCGTTTGCGGACACTTGCCCGAGTTAGCAAAGAACATAGCCCGGTCCATCAGGGATCGGCGACAGGAGAGAAGTCCGTGGCCCGTATTGCCGGCGTGAATATCCCAACCAACAAGCGCGTGCTGATCGCGCTCCAGTACATCCATGGCATCGGCCAGAAGAACGCGGCCGAGATCGTCGAGAAGGTGAAGATCCCGCTCGATCGTCGCGTCAGCCAGCTCAGCGACCAGGAAGTGCTGCAGATCCGCGAAGTGATCGACCGCGACTATCTGGTCGAGGGCGACCTTCGCCGTGAAGTCGGCATCAACATCAAGCGTCTGATGGACCTCGGCTGCTATCGCGGCCTGCGTCATCGCCGCGGTCTGCCGGTGCGCGGTCAGCGTACCCACACCAATGCGCGCACGCGCAAGGGCCCGGCCAAGTCGATCGCCGGCAAGAAGAAGTAATTTTCGATTTACAGACGGGGAGCGGCGATTCATTCGCCGCTCGCTGTTTAGGTGTAGCCGCTGGCATTACGGCGGCGTTTGAGATCACAGGAAAGGTTTTGGAATGGGCAAGGAAGCCACCCGCGTACGCCGCCGCGAACGCAAGAACATCGCCTCCGGCATCGCGCACGTGAATTCGTCGTTCAACAACACGACCATCACCATCACCGACGCGCAGGGCAACACCATTGCCTGGTCGTCGGCCGGCACGATGGGTTTCAAGGG
>JAIEPP010000143.1 GCA_019748335.1 Xanthobacteraceae bacterium | reverse complement strand
CCGCATCTTCCGAGGCCGGCGCCGATCGAGGCCTATGGCAAGGGCGGCTTCGCCTTCGACACCATGTCGCATCGCGGCTCGCTGCTGTGTCTGCCGGATGGCATCTGGGCCTGGTCGGTGACGACGGCGGCGGAGATCGACGAATATGCGCTGAGCCGCGTCTTCAAGGCCGCCAATGCCATCGATACCCTGATCGTCGGCACCGGCACCGAAGTCTGGCTGCCGCCGCGGGGCCTGCGCGAGGCGCTGCGCGCCGTGCGCGTGGTGCTGGACCCGATGCAGACCGGTCCTGCGATCCGCACCTTCAACATCATGCTGGGCGAGCGCCGGCGGGTCGCAGCGGCGCTGATCGCGGTGCCATGAGCGCGGTGTTATGAATACGATCACGGCTCCGATCGACGCCGCCGGCTTCTGCGCCGATCTGGTGCGCAGCCACGATTTCGCGCGCTATGCAGCGGCGCTGTTCGTGCCGGCGATCCCGCGCCGCGCGCTGCTCGCGGTCTACGCCTTCAACGCCGAGATTTCCCGGGTGCGCGAGCAGGTCAGCCAGCCCTTGCCGGGCGAGATGCGGTTGCAATGGTGGACCGACATGCTGGAGGGCGCCGGCCATGGCGGCATCGAGGGCAATCCGGTCGCGGCCGAATTATTGCTCGCGATCCGCGAACTCCGCCTGCCGGTCGAGCCGCTGTCGCGCCTGATCGACGAGCACCAGTTCGATCTCTACAACGACCCGATGCCGTCGATGGCGGCCCTCGAAGGCTACGTCACCGAAACCTCGTCGGCGCTGTTCTCGCTGGCCGCGCAGATCGTGGCACGGCCGTCGGAAGCGATCGACCACCTCGCGCGCCATGCCGGCCTCGCCCAGGGCATCGTGCAGGTGATCGCGGCGCTGCCGCTCGATGCCTTCAGGCGGCAACTGTTCGTGCCGGTGCAATTGCTGGAGAGCCACGGCAGCGGCATGGAAGAAGTCTTTGCCGGCAAGCAGACGGTGAGCACACGGGCCGCGATCGATCAATTGGCCGGCGAGGCGCGGGCGCATCTCACCACGGCATTCGAACTGCTTGCCGGTGTGCCGCGGGAAGTCCGGCCGGTATTCCTGCCGCTCGCGCTGGTTCGTCGTGACCTGAAGCGGTTGTCGCGCGCGGACACCGACCCCTTCGTGCCGCAGGCACCGTCGCGGCTGCGGACATTGTGGACGCTGTGGCGCGCATCGCGGTCGGCGGAATTTGGCGGGTAGGGCGCTGCTCCCTCGGCCGTCATTGCGAGCGCAGCGAAGCAATCCATCTCGCTGAGGAAAGAAAGAATGGATTGCTTCGTCGCTTACGCGCCCTTGCACAAACGCTTCGCGTTTGTTGCAGGCAATGACGGCGAGGGGCTCATTGTGAATTCAATTCGCTGTTCTCGAAATTGAACCGGTCCCGCAGATTCTTCCGCTGCTCCAGAATGTCTTTCAAAAACGCCCGGTCGGCGTCGCTGGTCATCATCGGCTCGATCAGGTCGACCTGGTTCATCGCCACCAGTTGCAGGATCTCGGTGCGCGGTTTGCCGGAACTGTCGCGCGGCAGCGCATGTACCACCTGGATATGCTCCGGCGGCTTGACGCCTTTGGCGGACGCAAGTTCGCTGCGCAGTTGCTTTTCCAAGGCTACAGTCTCGTCCAAGGCGACATTCTCGGCCTCGACAAACGCATACAGGCCGACGCCGACGCGCCGGTCGGCGAAGGCGACGATCGCGGTATCGCGCACGTCGGGATTCTTCCGGATCAACTCAATCAAGACAGGCGCGTCGTTGACCAGCCGTCTTCCGCCACCTTCGCGGTCGGTGAAGTTGAACAGCCCGCGTGTGATGGCCTGGTAAACCTTCTTGCCGGTCATCAGCCAGACGCTGGCGACAACGGACTTTCGCGCCAGGATCTTGCGCTCCATCGGCGTCAGCGCCTGGGCGGCGTAGCTGCGCTTGTGTTTCAGCAGATGCCGCAGGTCTTCATAGGCCATGATCCGGAACAGCCGGCCGCGGGTCTTGAAACAGGCGGCCAACTGGAAGTCGGTGAGGTAGGCCTGTCCGTCGCTGCCGCGCAGCCAGTTTTGTTCCTTGGCGAGGTCGTTGTGGCAGATGCCGGCACGATGCAGCTTGCGCAAGGCGAGCTTGGCGGAGCGGAAATAGCCGAGGTCGCCATGCGGCTTGGCGAGATGAAGTGCCACGCCATCGATGAAACCGCGCACCAGCGCCTGCCGGCCGGCCCATAACAGTTTCGGGCCGACATTGAGCTCCCGCGCCAGCGCCAGAGCGCGGCGCTCGCGGGCAAACAGATGGCGGGCCAACGGATAGGACCACAGCGGCACCTGGTCGAGCCGGCGCAGCACCGCGTCGACTTCGCCGGCATCTTCGCGGAATCGGCCGCGCTCGACGGTCGAAAACACGTCGCGCTTCAGCAGCACGCCTTCGGTCCACCGCGCCGACAGAACCGCGGCGTCATCTCCTCGCAAGGCCATGATGCTACGCCGCCGCCGCTACACGCAGATGATCGGCGATCCAGCGGTCGAGGTCGGCGAGCGCGCGCGCGCTCATGGCCTGTTTCTTGGCGACCGTCTTCTCGTTGCCGCGCAGCCGCGATCCGTCCGGCTTCCTGGTCGGCGCGTCCACAAGCGGCGGGAACAGTCCGAAATTGATGTTCATCGGCTGGAACGAGCGGGTGCCGGGCTCGGGTTTCTCGCCGGGCTCGATGGTCTCGATGTGACCGCCGGTGATGTGCCCGAGCAGCGATCCCAGCGCCGTCGTCACCGGCGGGGAGCTGAGCGACTGCGCGCGGGCGTCGGCCGCCGCATAGAGCCCGGCGATCAAACCGATGCTGGCGGATTCCACATAGCCCTCGCAGCCGGTCATCTGGCCGGCGAAACGCAGCCGCGGCTGGGCGCGCAGCCGCAACTGGCCGTCCAGCAGCCTTGGCGAGTTCAGGAAGGTGTTGCGGTGAAGACCGCCGAGCCGGGCGAATTCGGCGCCTTCCAGCCCGGGAATGGTGCGGAACACGCGCTGCTGGGCGCCGTGCTTCAGCTTGGTCTGGAAACCGACCATGTTGTAGAGCGTGCCGAGCTTGTTGTCCTGGCGCAGTTGCACGATGGCGTAGGCCTTCACCGTCGGATTGTGCGGGTTGGTCAATCCGACCGGCTTCATCGGCCCGTGCCGCAGCGTCTCGGGACCGCGTTCGGCCATCACCTCGACCGGCAGGCAGCCGTCGAAATAGGGCGTGTTGGTCTCCCAGTCCTTGAAGTCGACCTTCTCGCCGTCGATCAGCGCGGCCACGAAGGCCTCGTACTGCTCCTTGGTCATCGGGCAGTTGATGTAATCGGCGCCGGTGCCGCCGGGACCGACCTTGTCGTAGCGCGACTGAAACCACGCCACCGACATGTCGATGGAATCCTTGTGCACGATCGGCGCGATCGCGTCGAAGAACGCCAGCGCGCTCTCGTCGGTCAGCTCGCGAATGGCGTCCGCCAGCGGCGCCGAGGTGAGGGGCCCGGTCGCGACGATGACGTTGCCCCATTCGGCGGGGGGCAGGCCGGCGATCTCTGCGCGGTCGATCTCAATCAGGGGATGGTCGTGCAGCGCCTTGGTGACGGCGGCCGAAAAGCCGTGGCGGTCCACCGCCAGCGCGCCACCGGCGGGCACTTGATTGGCGTCAGCCGAGCGCATGATCAGCGAGCCCAGCCTGCGCATTTCGGCATGCAGCAGGCCTACGGCGTTGTTGGCGGCGTCATCCGAGCGAAACGAATTGGAGCAGACCAGTTCGGCAAGGCTTTCGGTCTGATGCGCCTCGGTCATCCGCGAGGGACGCATTTCGTGCAGAATCACGCGAATGCCGGCATTGGCGATCTGCCAGGCGGCTTCCGAGCCGGCGAGGCCGCCGCCAACGACGTGGACGGTATAAGTCTGGGGAGTGTTGGAAATCATAGGCGCAGGGTTAGCGCGTTTTCGCGGCCAGCGCACCTGCGAGCGAGGCCTTCGCGGCGTTTTCAAGCACAACGACCGCTCGATACGACAACGCCCGCAGCGAGGCGGGCGTTATCCGTTCGTCAGGTCAATCCGGCCGGGGGGCAATCAGCCGTTTCAACCGTTATAGGTTCCGGCTGCAACGCGCGGAATGTCCGAGCGATCAAGGCCGATATCGGCCAGTTCGCGATCGCTGAGCTGGGACAGTTCGCTGACATTGCGCTGATAGTCCCGGAACGCCTGGATCATACGGATGAGCGAGAGAAGCATGGTAGTCTCCTTGTAGTTTCGATTCAGCCCTTGAAAGAAGCCTCATCGTTGAAATGAATATAGCTCAGCATACCGCTATGCGGAAGTTCCTATGGTGCGGTGCAGCTAACCTCAAAACGCATAGCAGTGGTAAGATCCGCTTAACCTTTCGGCATGGCTGCCTGATCTATCGGCCAGGACGGCCGTCCATGACCCCGATTCAAGCAAATATGCCCGTAATATAGCGGTATCAAGTTGATATGAGACGAGCTCCGGTCGCTCAATAGATGGTGATCAGGGAACATGGGATCAAGGATTGAGACCCGGCGGCGACTTAAGATGTCCCCTTTCGACCTGATTCTTGGAATTTTCTTATGCGTGATTCGCATGGGGCAGGGACGTATAAGATGAATATATAATCACTCTTTATGACCCGAGCCACCGGTCATGCCGATAGCTGCGTGTCGGTCCGCCCGAAGCGGGGGAACTTGGTCGCGGCTTGGCGAAGAGGCCGGATTGCCATCGGCCGGAGAGCGTCGTCTCACATCCACAAGATGTGTCTGATCCGAGCGCACGCTGCGTCGCGGGCAAACTTTGCGCGCGATCGCTTGTTGATGACGTGACGATCGACGTGACGATCACGTACGGCACTGTCGCCGCATCGCTCGTGCGTGTTGCGATGGCGCATCGCTATCAGACGCGCCCCGTCGCTTCGCTTCGCATCGCGTCATTACG
>JAIEPP010000256.1 GCA_019748335.1 Xanthobacteraceae bacterium | reverse complement strand
TGCAAGTTTGCAAGGATTTCGGATCGCGAGATCCGCTTGGCCGGACGTTTCGGCGGTCATGCCGGCGGCGGCACCGCGACCTGCTTCAAGCATGGTCGAAAACGTCGAGTCTGCCGGCCAGCACGGGCAACGATAGTTGGCGCGTTGGGCTTGAAGGCGGGGAAGCGATTGGAGTGGGCCGACGCTACAAGGCCCTCGCGTATGCCCCGCCGTTCACGGCGGGGACCGTGCTCCCGGGGGAGCACGGTCGTTGCTGAAACCGCGGCTTACTTGAACAGCGCCAGGATGCTCTGGCTGTTCTGGTTGGCGATCGAGAGCGCCTGGGTGCCCAGCTGCTGCTGGACCTGGAGGGCCGCCAGGCGGGTCGATTCCGCGTTCATGTCAGCGTCGACGAGCTGGCCGATGCCGCGGTCCACCGAATCCATCAGCGACTTCACGAAGTCCATGTTGGTCGAGATGCGGTTCTTGATGGCGCCGAGGTCGGCGGCGGCCGAGCTCACCGAGCCGATCGCTGCGGTTACCTGCGCGATGTAGCCATCGAGCGTGGTCTGGTTAGCCGCCGAGTCAGTCAACGCGCTGATGTTGATGGTGTCGATCGAGGCACCGCCGCTGACGGTATCGAGAATGCCGCTCGCGGTCGCAGTGTAGAGCGAGTAGTTGGCGGTCGTTACCGTGATGGTACCGATGGCGGGCGGCGAGCCGGCGACACGAGAGAACGATGTCACGAGGTTGAATGTCGCCGGCGTGGTCGCCGTCGCGCTCAGCCAGTTAACGCCGTTGAAGGTCGCGGCATTGGCCGTGCCCTTCATCTGCTGCTGGATCTGGGTGATGTCCGCCTGGATCTTGGCGCGGTCGATACCGGCGGTCTTGGCTTCCACCAACAGCGCCTGGAGCTTGGTCAGGCCGGCGGTCTTGTCGCCGAGAACCGTGGTCAGAGCGGTGTACTGCGTGTCGACGGTCGCGGCCGACAGACCGAGCGAATCGGACACGGCGGAGAGCGCGGCGTTGTCGGCGCGCATCGAGGTGGCGATCGACCAGTAGGCCGCGTTGTCAGAAGCCGTCGCCACGCGCTGGCCGGTCGAAATCCGGTTCTGCGTGGTGGCAAGGCTCTGGCCGACGTTCCGGAGGGTCTGCAACGCGGTCATGGCGGCGGAGTTGGTGAGAAGGCTCGAACTCATTTGTGATGTCCCTTTGAAGATTGAATTGATTTTGGGGACATACCGGGCTTGCACCGGTACGATGGGGCGGCGTCATGCCTTTGGGCCGCGGAAAACCGGTTAGGGCCCAACCCGTCGTAGCGATCAGGCTAGCGCACGAAGCTTGTGCGGGGCTTGTGCCCTTCCGGCCGGCGCATGGCGCAGCGGGCCTGAGCGGCGGCGCATCGACGGCCTCATGGCAAAAAGAAAGGCCGCGCTCAGGCAGCGCGGCCTTTCCATCCAGAAGGTTAGTGTAGGCTTAGCGGAACAGCGACAGGATGCTCTGGCTGCTGTTGTTGGCGATCGAAAGCGCCTGCACGCCCAGCTGCTGCTGGACCTGGAGGGCCGCCAGGCGGGTCGATTCCGCGTTCATGTCGGCGTCGACGAGCTGGCCGATACCGCGGTCCACCGAGTCCATCAGCGACTTCACGAAGTTCGTGTTGGTCGAGATGCGGTTCTTGATGGCGCCGAGGTCGGCGGCGGCCGAGGCCACCGAACCGATCGCAGTGGTGACCTGCGCGATGAAGCCATCGAGCTTGGTCTGGTCAACCGCCGAGTCAGTCAGCGCGCCGATGCTGAGCGTGTCGACCGAAGCACCGCCGCTGACGGTATCGAGGATGCCGCCGGCGCTCGCGGTGTAGAGCGAGTAGTTGGCGGTCGTTACCGTGATGGTACCGATGGAAGGCGGCGAGCCGGTGACACGCGAGAACGACGTCACCAGGTTGAAGGTCGCCGGCGTGGTCGCGGTCGCGCTCAGCCAGTTGACGCCGTTGAAGGTCGCGGCATTGGCCGTGCCCTTCATCTGCTGCTGGATCTGGGTGATGTCCGCCTGGATCTTGAGGCGGTCAATACCGGCGGTCTTGGCTTCGACCAGCAGCGACTGGAGCTTGGTCAGACCGGAGTCCTTGTCGCCAAGAACCGTGGTCAGAGCGGTGTACTGCGTGTCGACGGTCGCAGCCGACAGACCGAGCGAGTCGGAGACGGCGGAGAGCGCGGCGTTGTCGGCACGCATCGAGGTGGCGATCGACCAGTAGGCGGCGTTGTCAGAAGCCGTCGCCACGCGCTGGCCGGTCGAGATCCGGTTCTGCGTGGTGGAGAGGTTCTGGCTGACAGACCGGAGGGTCTGCAACGCGGTCATGGCGGTCGAGTTCGTAAGCAGGCTTGACATTGCGAATGTCCCTTTGTGTACACGTTACATTTCATGGGGGGACATACCGGGCTTGCACCGATACGGCAGGGCGGCATCATGCCTTTGGACACAGGAGTTGAGGGTCCAACTTGCCGTGCGACCTGAGTAACAGCCAAGTGTTATCCGCGGCTTAAGAGCGGCACGGCTTTCGTTGCAATAACGCGGCCCCGCGTTTGCATTTCGGTAACCAAACCGAGGCGTGCCCGGGACTGGCGAGCCAGGCGCCGGATTTGCCTTCTGCCCTAGGAGAACGACCTCACCAGCCCGGAAGCCAGCAGATTCCAGCCGTCGATGAGCACGAAGAACAGCATCTTGAACGGCAGCGCGATCACCGTCGGCGGCATCATCATCATCCCCATGGACATGGTCAGCGTGGCGACGATCATGTCGATCACGAGGAACGGCAGGATGATGAGAAACCCGATCTCGAACGACCGGCGAAGCTCGGAGATCATGAATGCCGGGATGATGACGCGCATGTCGATGCGCTTGTCGTCGAACTTGCGGCGGAAGCTTTCAGCTGCGAGCGCCTCGAAAGTCTGCAGGTCCTTGTCGCGAACATGGGCAAGCATGAATTCACGAAACGGGTCCGTGATCTTCAGGTAGGCCTCCCCTTCCGAAATCTCGTTCTTCATCAGCGGCTCAACCCCGGTTTCCCAGGCGCGGTCGAAGGTCGGCGCCATGACGTAGAACGTCATGAACAGCGCCAGGCTGATCAGCACCAGATTGGCCGGCGTCGTCTGCAGGCCGAGACCGGCCCTGAGGAACGACAGCGCGACCGCAAATCGCGTGAAGCTCGTCACCATGATCAGCAGGCCCGGCGCGACCGACATCACCGTGAGCAGCGCCATCAACTGGACAATACGGCCGCTGGTGCTGCCATTGCCCGGCGGCAGCAACGAGTTGAGGTCCGGGATCTGGGCGGAAGCGACTTCGGGCAGCAGGATCAGCAGCACTGCAAGCAGGAAAACTCTCACTGGATCACCAACGTTTCAATAATCAATTCACGAACCTTGCCCAACGACCTGACAGTTGCGCGCTCGGCGAGGTCGTCCCGCAGATGCTGAAGCCCTCGGGCACCTTCGAACTGGGCGACCGAGGCCGACCTGAGATAGGCGACGATGTCTTCGCTGATATGCGCGGCCAGGATACCGGCTTCCTCGTCGCTCAGGCTTTCGGTCACCATCGAGGCTTCGATACGGGCCCAGTTGTTTGCCGGCGCACCGAGATTGGTAACGATCGGGGACAGCTTCCTGAGCCGCGCACTGCCGGCGTAACTCGACGCCGTGGGCGCCGCGGTGACACTCCTTCGGGCATCGGCGGCGCGCTCCGCCGATGCGAGAAGAAGCTTGCCCGCCAGGATCCCGGTGCCAACCGCGATCAGCGTCAGGAAGATAATCGCGGCCATCAAGCGCATGTCATTCCTTGTCCCCGTGACGCGGCTTCGCTTTGCCGCGGATCAGAATGGCGCCACGGTGTCATAGATCCGCTGCCCCCATGCCGGCTGCTGCACGTCCGTCAAACGCCCGCGACCGCCGTAGGACACGCGCGCTTCGGCGATCTTGTCGTAGGTAATGGTGTTGCCTCGCGAGATGTCGCGGGAGCGGACGATACCCCCGACATTGAGCACGCGCATTTCCGCGTTGACGCGGAACTCCTGCGAGCCGCTGATCATCATATTGCCGTTCGGCAGCACGTCGGTGACGATCGCGGCGACCGACAGCTTGATATCTTCCGTGCGGTCGATCTGGCCGGCGCCCTTCGTCGACGTGCTCGTGCTCAAATTCGCATTGCCCTGGCCCTTGTCCTTCCAGCCGGCGATATCGGCGAGCCAGTCGAGACCGACCTTGATCTGGGAATCGCGCGAGCGATCCGTCTTGTTTTCGAGCTTGGCCTTGTCCTGCATCGAGATCACCACCGTCACGACGTCGCCGACACGCCGGGCACGCGGATCACGGTACAGATCGGCGCCGTCGTCCCAGGTCGAACGGTAGCTTACCGGCGTACGGACGTGCGGCGTCACGGGGATCGGATAGGCCTGCGTCCGCAGCCCGTCACCCACCGGAGAAAGCTGCGGTCCTCGCAGGATTTCGCCCGGATCCTGGGCGCAACCGCCCAGGATCAGCAGGGAGAGGATGAGCATCGGCTTCTTCATTTATTGGTCTTTCCGTCGTCGACGCGACGCATTCCGCCGAGCAGGTCGGCGAGATGTGCCGCGCGCGCCGAATCCATCTCATTGAAGATTGCACTCGAGCTCCTGGGACTGAGCTTTGCGAGCACGGCCGCCGCGGTCTCGTCGGCCATGCCGGCGATCTGGGTGGCAGCGGACTCCGGGCGCATGCGGGAATAGATCTCGACGACCGATGCTTCGGCTTTCTTCAGAAACTCGTCCCGCAGCGCCATCCACTTCTCGTATTCGGCGCGCTTGGCCTCGACTTCGGCAATCCGCTCGCGCAGCTTGGTCTCGGCCTTCTCCAGCTCGGTCAGCTGCCAGGCCAGCCGGGCGTCGACCGCGGGATCGACGACGTTGCTGCAGAACTGGGCAACCTCGTTCTCTTGGGAAATGACGGCGGGCGGC
>JAIEPP010000541.1 GCA_019748335.1 Xanthobacteraceae bacterium | reverse complement strand
AACTCGTCGCGCTCGGTGGGGGTGGGGATCATGGGCCAACCATACCCCATTTGGGGAAGATGGCGCTCCCTAGCGGAATCGAACCGCTCTCTCCACCGTGAAAGGGTGGCGTCCTAACCGATAGACGAAGGGAGCAAAAGCAACGGGAAATCAATGCTTTAAGGGATTGATGGACCGCGTTGGTCGCCGACCGGCAGATCCGGTCAAGGCGGCGACGGGCGAACGTATAGTGGCGTTTGGCCGGGCGGGCAAGCCGTCCGAAAACCCCCTTTTTCGGGGCGATTTTGCAACCGGCCGACGCGGGGCTCAGGCCGGACCACCGGACAACTGCGGTATTCGGCAACTGCTTCTTAAGCGGTGTGGCTTAAGGCTGTGCGCAGGGGAATTTCCGATATGGCCTTCGTCATCGACAAGAAGCGCGCGGCGCGAAAATCAGTGAGCCAACCCGGCTGGATCACGCTGGAAGGCGGCTTCGCGGCGCGCCAGTGCGTGGTGCATGACATGTCCGCCACCGGCGCCAAGGTCACGATCGAGGATCCCAACTCGCTGCCGGCCAAGTTGCGGCTGGCGTTTTCGCGCGACGCCCGGACCGGGCGGCCCTGCGAAGTGGTGTGGCGCCGCGGCAAATCCGTCGGCGTCAAGTTCGTCCGCTAGCCCGGTTCGCCCGCGAGCCCTGTTCACCCGCTGACCTTGTTGGTCTGCTAGCCTTGCGGCGCGCCGGGCGATAAAAAGCGGGATGCGCAAATCCATCCTCGTGATCGCGGTCGTGATGCTGCCGGCGTCAAGCGCGCTGGCTGAACCGCCTGACGGTCAAAAATCCAGTCGAACGGCGACTTCGGGCAAGCAGCTTCCGCTGAAGCGAGCGACGTCGGTGCATTCATGCGCGGCGTTCGGCGCCGGCTTCGTCATGGTCGAAGGCACCAACACCTGCGTCAAGATCGGCGGCGTCGTCAGCACCGGCGCGAGCGCCTATATGGGCGCCCGCTGAGGGGCAGGCACGATCGTCGATGCTTCACGTCATCGGCGGCGCGATGAACTGCACGAAGCCGGGACGGCCGGCGAACTGAGCGAACCAGCGTTCGAGATTCGGGAATGTCGGCTTGGTGACGCCTTCGACGCCGAGCCAGCGCCGCGCATAGGCGCCGAGCGCGATGTCGGCGATCGTGAACTGATCGCCCTCGATGAAGCGCCTGGTTGCCAGTTGCGCCTCGACCACCTGCCACACCACGGCCTCGGCGTCGGCGTCCTTCTGGATCGTGACCATGTCGCGCTTTTCCGGCGGCGTGCGCACCAGCGCCCAGAACACCGGACGGTCCACCGGTTGCAGCGTCGACAGCGTCCAGTCGAGCCAGCGGTCGACACCGGCGCGTACCTTTGGCTCCGCCGGATAGATCGGCGTTCCCTGACCATAAGCGAGGCAGAGATAGCGCATCACCGAATTGGATTCCCACAGCACGTAGTCGCCGTCGACCAGCGTCGGCACGCGGCCGTTCGGATTCATCGCCAGATAAGGCGGTTCGTTGTTCTTGCCGAAATGCAGCCCGGCATCGATCCGGTCATAGCCGAGATCGAGTTCGCGCAGGCACCACAGCACTTTTTGGACGTTGACCGAATTGGCCCGGCCCCAGATGGTGACTTGTTGTTTCTTGTTGTCGGCCACGCGTCGTCGCTCCCGTTGATCTTCTTCCGCCGTTGATAGCCGAAGATCAGCGAAAAAGCGCGCTTTCCCATCACTGACGCCAACAAAAATGACGCCAACAAAAAAATCAGGCCCGCCGACGTAACGGCGGAGCCTGATTTCGCGTAGCTGTTTGCTCCAGGGGCGCTCAGCGGCCGAAGAACAACCACAGCAGGATGATCACCGGTATAGGCACGCCCAGCAGCCAGAGCAGAAGTCCTCGTCCCATCGTCGCCTCCTCAAAATGCAATCGAGAGGAGAACGCGCAAAGGTGTGACAGGTTCCCGCGCGGAAACCGGAATCGCACCATGCGCACGAGGAATTTGAGCAGGGCTTACCAGTGGCCGACGTTCGGCATCGACGCCCACGGCTCCGCCGGTGGCTTCGGTTCGCCCTTCTGCAACAGCTCGATCGAATGCAGGTCCGGCGAGCGAACGAACGCCATGTTGCCGTCGCGCGGCGGGCGGTTGATGGTGACGCCGGCCTTCATCAGGCGGTCGCAGGTGGCGTAAATGTCGTCGACCTCATAGGCGAGGTGGCCGAAATGACGGTCCTCGCCGTACTTCTCCTCGTCCCAGTTGTAGGTGAGCTCGACCAGCGGCGCGCCGCGGTTCTGCGGCGCGGCCTTGAACAGGCCTTCGTCCTCGGCCGCGCACAGGAACACCAGCGTGAAGCGGCCCTTGTCGTTGTCGACCCGGCGCACTTCCTTCAACCCCATCGCGTCCCGATAAAACTTCATCGCGACTTCGAGATTGCGGACGCGCAGCATGGTGTGGAGGTAACGCATGTTTCTTGTCTCCCTGGGAACATTTGCAGATTTGAGTTCGGTGTCGGCCGTTCGGGGCATCAAATAGCAGAAAAATGCACTAAGGGGCAGGGTTTGAGTGACTTTTGCGTGCCACTGAAGGCCACTCTGTGCGCTTTCTGTTCGCGTGGAGAGTTACCAGCCACGGATTTGCACTGCCGATAAACGGTTGAAGATGATTTTGAAGTGACGAATCTTGCGCCGCGGCAGACCGCTTGGCTACTGGAAATTAACAAATCAGCCTCTGATATAATCAGTATGCAGGTGGTCGAGCTGATTTTTTTGATCCAGGGCGTCCTCTACAAAGCCGGACGCAAGGTGCTTGCGTGGTTCGGGCTGAAATCAAATGTTGTCGTCGAGTTTGCAATCGGCGTTGTAGCGCTGGATAGCGAGTTTCTCTGCCGCCGTCGTGTTCGGCTTATTCGTGATTTTGCTGGTGAAGCAATTACGCTGACGTCGTCTGGTTACTGGAATTGTTGATTAGCTTGCGAGCCCGAATAAACCCGAGGAGCAACGCCACAAACGCGGGAACTCCGAAGAGAAGCGTTGCGAGAAAGTAAACGAAACCTCTCTTGTCGGAGTTTACGTGAGGAAGGGATTCAAATCGCATCACGACGAGAAAAGAAGACACAAGCATAATGAAAATCAGTGTGACCTTAAGGCAGGCGATGACTCCAAACGGCACCGGCAGTTTATGTCCGGCCATCCACTTCCCAATCCAACCGGCCGGGAAGAAGACAACCAGGAACGTGACAAGCCAGATTGCGAGGATGTATCCAATCGTCATTAGCGGGTGCATGCCGCTATTTTAGATTGTGCCCATTAAACAATCACTACCTTGTTGTATTCAATTTGTCGGCGGCCGCATTCCAGTCGGTGCGGCTCCGGCGAAATTACGACTGGCGCAAACAATGAAAGACTGGAGCGATCGGGGCTGCGGTCACGATTGTGGTGGTGATCGCTTCGGTCCGCCGTCAGGTGTGATCGATGGTAACGGTAGCGGAGCGCGGGGCTTTTGACCGATCTTGCTTTCGTAAGTTCCGGCGAGGTCGAGAAGGCGTCGTTTGATAAATGGGTCTGCGTCACGGGCCAGCGCCCAGATGCGCATAATCTGCTCTCGGTAAAATTCGTCATTCATCTCTGGCTTCCATGCTTTTGATCTACCAAGCACGGGAGATTGCGGTCAGGAATGACGTTCCAGAGTTAAGGTTGCGGATTAAGGTTTAAGGCGATTGTTAAGATCCGCTCTGTGGAGCGCGCTCGGCTCCAGAATCGCAGGTCGGAATCTCGTCAAGAATGCAGGTCGGGACCCAAGTACCCGCTATCACCGTCCTGCTTCGGGGTCGGCTTCACCTGAAATCCCTGACGGAAGGCCTTGTAGATAAACCAGACCAGGAACAGAAAAATACAAAGACCTTTGAGCCATTCGGGCATGTGAGTTCTCCACTCCAGGAATTCACGGAACCCTTAAGCATGGACCGCGACGGAACGGCGACGCGTCACGTAGTACGCAAGGGCAGCGTCAAGAGGCAAACCAACGAGAGCACCCGTCGCCAGCGAGCTCAAAGAGCGATCGTAAGTCGTCGCCAGAAAGCTGAACGAGAAATCGCTCGCCACCGAATAGACGGTCCCGACCGCACACGCGAACAGGATTGCCCGGACACGATCGGTGCGTCGGGCAGCCCACTCGGCAGATCGAACGATGACCGTGATGCTGAGAATGAGATCGGTGAGCAGGACAATGATGTCGAGCATGGCAGCATCTCCGTTGTGATGCCGGATCATGTAGCGGAGAACGTAAGGGCCGAAAGTGACGGGCGTCACCCGAAAGCCGGCGTGGCGTTGATGTCAGACTCTCGTTAAGGCTTGAGGAAGTGCCACATGACGAGAATGAAAGCGGCCGCCGCCATCACGAGAAATTTGGTGCGCTGCGACTGGCTTCGCTCGGAAGGCGTCTTCTGAACCTGGCCGCATTGCGGACAAATCCCCAGACCGGGGGTGATGTCCTGCCGGCAATAATCGCAACGCATCAAGGCCTCTCAAAAGGCGAAAACCCCGCTCGGGGAGAACGGGGTTTTCAACTGACGGCGATGGGGCCTGGGGGGGATTCCGCCAGCTTGGGAATAAGCAGCGCCGGCCAAACGGAATATGATCGTAAGGCCGGCGCTGTGGAATGACTGGGCCCTCAAAATCCCCAGCTTAGGTATGTCTGGGGCATTCGGAAAAGGTTCAAAGGAACCCGCACGCCGGGGCTGGCGAGGGTGCTTAGTGTTTGTAGGTGGGATTGGCGTCCTCGGCGTCGGCGCCCCGCCGGAAGCTCTCGGCTATCTCGGCGAACTCCCTGACGTCAGCCGGGTCGTCATGGACCTTGCGTGACGGTCTGCAATGACCGCCTGGTCTCTCAGATAATCGCTCCAGGCGTTCATGGCATTTCCCTCGCTCGCAGTAAGCGAACACATGTCCAAGCATCCTG
>JAIEPP010000065.1 GCA_019748335.1 Xanthobacteraceae bacterium | reverse complement strand
CGCTGCCGGACAGCCTGCCGATGATCGGACCGGCGCCACGGCACAAGGGTCTGTGGCTTGCCTTCGGCCATCAGCACATCGGTTTCACGACGGGCCCGGCGACGGGTGCCGCGATCGCCGCCATGATCGGTGGCGCGGAGCCGCCGTTCGACGCGTCAGCGTTTTCGCCGGGCCGCTATTTGTGACGATCGGAGCGCCGGCGCTCACGCGCTCTTGCGGCCCCGGACCATCAGGACGAACACCATCGCGAGCCCTGATGTCACCGTGTACATGGTGAAAGCATTGAGATAGCCGATCATCGTCGCCTGGCGCGCAATTTCCCTGGCGACCTTGGCGAGGCCCGCCACGGTATCGAAGTTCCACGCCCCGGTCAGGCCCGGCGAAGTCAGTGCGCGATTGTACGGCGTGATCATCTCGGTCATCCGGCTGTAATTGGCGCCGGAGGTGCGCACGATTTCGGCGATCGAGAGCGATATGAAAAAACTCGATCCGATGTTGCGTAGCAGATGGAAGATCGCGGACGCCTCGGCATAGTACTTGGCATCCAGCGTGCCGAAGGCCACCGCCGTGATCGGCACCCAGACGACACCGACGGCAAAGCCCTGAATGACGCTGTTGATGACCAGGATTTCCATGGTCACGTTGAGATCGAAGGTCAACATCCACATCCCGGCCAGGGTTTGCAGTCCGAAACCAAAGGCCATGCTGAGGCGCGGATCGATCCGGCTCATGAAGCCGGCGACCATGAACCCGACCAGCATGCCGACGCCGCGGCAGCCGATCACCTGCCCGACCATCGCGTCTGGATAACCGGCCTGCTGCTGCAACAGGGGCGGCAGCAACACCATTGGCGTGAAGTTGAGCATGCCGTAGATCGTCACCAGCGCCAGCCCGATCGCATAATTGCGGTCGGAAAGTAGTCTCAGATTCACGAACGGCGCGCGGGTATTGAAGCTGTGCACGAGGAAGACATAGAACGCGATGGCCGCGATCAGGCACTCGATCATGATCTCGGTCGACTCGAACCAGTCGAGCCGCACACCGCGTGCGAGCACGAGCTGTATGGCGGCAAGTGCGGTGGCCAGCGCGACGAAGCCGGTCCAGTCGAAGCGTACTTTCGTGAATTGATTGTCAGACGGCAATGTCCAGGCCATGCCGATGGCGGCGCAGATGCCGACCGGCACCAGCATGTAGAACGACCAGCGCCAGCTGTGCATCTCGGCGAGATAGCCGCCCAATACCGGCCCGAAGGCCGGCGCCACCGCGACCGCCATGCCGAACACCGACATCACCATCGTATGCTGGCGCTTGGGAAACGTGCCGAACAGGATCGACTGCGACAGCGGCACGATCGGCGCGCCCGCGCCGCCCTGCAGGATCCGCCACAGCACCAGCGTCTCGAGCGATTGCGCCAGGCCGCACAGCAGGGTCGCGGCCGTAAAACACGAGATCGACCAGAGCACGACGCGCTTGGTGCCGAAGCGCGACACCAGCCAGCCCGTCATCGGCGTCACTACAGCGGTCGCGAGAATGTTGAACGTCATCGCCCAAGCGATTTCGTCCTGGGTCGCCGACAGTGCGCCCTGCATCTGCGGCAGGATGGTCGATGTCGTCAGCAGCGCGGTGCCATACAGCGACGAGCCGAGAACGACCGTTGCCAGCGTGAGATATCGCTGCGCTGCGGAAATTTCTCCGGTGGCGTCCTCGGCAGCTTCCATGCTTGCGGAGCTCACGGCCATGTCCCTTGCGGCGTCAATCGAGAGATAATAACCTAGCTTACTAATTTTCCTGCGGCTACAACATCGGCATGCCAAACACCGACGAGTACATTGGGGTTGTGATTTCGGACGTTGCGCGGCTGCTGCGGACCGAGTTCGATCGCCGCGTGCGGCGCCTCGGCATTACCCGCGCGCAATGGCTGGTGCTCACCCGCCTGCACCGGCGTCCCGGCGCGTCGCATTCTGAACTTGCCGAAATGATGGAAGTCGAGAAGGCCACCGCCGGCCGCATGATCGACCGCCTGGTGGCGAACGGCTGGGTCGAGCGCCGCACCCAGCCCAATGATCGGCGTGTCAAGCGGGTCTATCTGACAGCGGAGGCCGAGCGGGTGCACAAGCGGATCTGGCGCGTCGCCGAGGATACCGTGGATGCGGCACTGGTCGACCTGTCCGCGCGGGAGCGCAAACAGCTCATGAGTCTGTTGCAGCGCATCAAGAAAACCCTCGTATCGGCGGACGACGGCGGGAGCTCCAAAAACACGGCGGCGGCGGTCGTTCGCAATCGCGCTTCCGCGGCGAACGGGCGACACGCCAGCCGGGTCGCGCCATGAGCAGGCGGATGAAGCAACTGGCGCTGATCGGCGTGCCCGCGCTGGTGGTTGCCGGCGCGCTGCTGTTCTGGCTGCAGGGCGGCCGCCACATCTCGACCGAGAACGCGTTCGTCAAGGCCGATATCACCCAGATCGCCGGCGAGGTCCCCGGCCGTATCACCGAGGTGCGGATCCAGGATCATTCAGCGGTCGCCGCCGGCGATGTCCTGCTGCGCCTCGATCCTTCCACCTATCAGCTGGCACTCGCCAAGGCCGAGGCCGAAATCGATTCCGCGCGTTCCGCCGTCGAACAGCTCAAGGCCAGCCTGCACGAAATTCGCGCCGAAGCCAAAGAGGCGGAAAACAAGCTGGCCTATCTGCAAACGCAGGCCAGACGACAACGCGAACTGTCCGGACGCGGGGTGACGTCGGCCGCAAAGCTCGAGCAATCCAACAGCGAGGAGCAGGAAGGCGAAGATCGCCTTGCGGTTCTGCACCAGCGGATCGCGCGTGTCGAAGCCTCGCTCGGCGGCAAGCCGGACCGGCCAACCGACGAGTTCGCGGCCGTCCGCGAGAAGCTGGCGCTGCGCGATCGTGCGGCGCTGGATCTTGCGTATACCGAGATCAAGGCGCCGAAGGCCGGTGTCGTCGTCAATTTCAGGCTTCAGCTCGGCGAGCAGGTCAAGGCGCAGACACCGCTGTTTGCGCTGGTCACCGACCGCCGGCCGTGGCTCGAAGCCAATTTCAAGGAGACCGATCTCACGCACGTCACGGTCGGGCAAAATGCAAAGGTCGTGCTCGACATGCATCCCGACATCACCTGGGACGCCGAAGTCGAAAGCATCAGCCCGGCAACCGGCGCCGAGTTCGCGATCCTGCCGGCACAAAACGCCTCGGGCAACTGGGTCAAAGTCGTGCAGCGACTGCCGGTCCGGCTGCGCCTGATCGAGCGCGCCGGTGAGCCGCCGCTGCGCGCCGGCATGACCGCCTATGTCAGCATCGACACCAAACGCACGCGTAGTCTGTCAGGGCTGCTGGGTGGCGGGGCGGCGGTGGCGGCAAACCCGAAGCCGCAGTGATTTTTTTCCCGTACGTTGAGCCAACGCAAAACGCGGCGCCGAGGGCGCCGCGCTTGGTTCTTATCGCGCCGAGATGACCGCGATTATCAGCTCGCCGCTTGCGCCGGCATGTCGCGCTGGTGCTTCATGACGATCTTGTTCAGCGCGCCGAGATAGGCCTTTGCGGAAGCCACCAGCGTATCCGGGTCGGACGCCTTCGAGGTCATCGAGCGGCCTTCATGGGCGAGCCGGACCGAGACTTCGGCCTGGGCATCGGTGCCTTCGGTGACGGCGTGGACCTGATACAGTTCCAGCTTGGCCTCGTGCGGCACCAGCGCCTTGATGCAGTTGAAGACGGCATCGACCGGACCGTTGCCTTCGGCTTCCTCGATTTTGATCTGGCCATCGACGTCGAGCTTCATGGTCGCGCGCTGCGGCCCATGGGTGCCCGCGATCACGGTCAGCGAGGTCAGCTTGATGCGGTCGTGGGCGGCGGCCATCTCGTCGTCGACCAGCGCCTCGATGTCCTCGTCGTAGATGTCCTTCTTGCGGTCAGCCAAAGCCTTCATGCGTACGAAGGCGTCTTCCAGCTGGTTGGGGCCGAGCTTGTAGCCCATCTCCTCCAGCCTGTGCACGAAGGCATGGCGGCCGGAATGCTTGCCGAGCACCAGCGACGACTTCTTCAGGCCGATCATCTCCGGCTTCATGATCTCGTAGGTCGAGGCGTCCTTCAGCACGCCGTCCTGATGGATGCCGCTCTCATGCGAGAACGCGTTGCGGCCGACGATCGCCTTGTTGTACTGCACCGGGAACGAGGTCGCGGCCGACACGACTTTCGAGGCCCGCGTCAGCATGGTGGTGTCGATCTTGTTCCACCACGGAAACACGTCGTTGCGGACGTTCATCGCCATCACGACTTCTTCCAGCGCGGCATTGCCGGCGCGCTCGCCGATGCCGTTGACGGTGCATTCGATCTGTCGCGCGCCGCCGGCGATACCGGCCAGCGAGTTCGCCACCGCCATGCCGAGGTCGTTATGGCAATGCACGGAGAATACCGCCTTGTCGGAATTCGGCACCCGCTCGATCAAGGTGCGCATGAAGGCGGCATATTCCTCGGGCGTGGTGTAGCCGACAGTATCGGGAATATTGACCGTGGTGGCGCCGGCCTTGATCACGGCTTCGACGATGCGGCAGAGATAGTCCATCTCGCTGCGGGTGGCGTCCTCGGCCGACCATTCGACGTCGTCGATCTGATTGCGGGCGCGGGTGACGTTGGCGATCGAGAGCTCCATCACCTGCTCCGGCGTCATGTTGAGCTTGACGCGCATGTGCAGCGGCGAGGTCGCGATCACGGTGTGGACGCGGCCGCGCCGGGCGAATTTCACGGCTTCGGCGCAGCGGTCGATGTCCTTCGGGTTGGCGCGCGACAGACCGGCGATCACCGAATTCTTGGAACGGCGGGCGATCTCGCTGACGGCCTGGAAGTCGCCTTCCGAGGTGATCGGAAAGCCGGCCTCGATGACGTC
>JAIEPP010000029.1 GCA_019748335.1 Xanthobacteraceae bacterium | reverse complement strand
AAGAACAACGACCGCGTCGTGCACGGCAAGGAGATCATGGCGATTTTTGCCGGCCTGTTCCTGAAGCAGTCCGTAGCACACTGGCTCGGCGAGCTGGAGAAGGCTGGCGTGCCCTCGGGGCCGATCAACAGTTTCGAGCAGGTGTTCGCCGATCCCCACGTGCAGTCGCGTGGAATGAAGATCAAGGTCAAGCATCCCTTCGAGCCCGAACTGGCGATGATCCGCAATCCGCTGACGTTCTCCGGCACGCCGATCAAGGACTACCGCGCGCCGCCGCTGCTCGGCGCCGACACGAAAGATGTGCTGGCGACGATCGGCATTGACGAGGCGAAGCTGGAGAAGCTGAAGGCGCAGAAGATCGTCTAGGCGGTCGCGGCGGCTAGCAGAAGCCTGCCGCCGCTCAGCCTATCTTTTCCCAGAGCTGGCGCACCAGCATGCCGGCGCGCTTTTCGATCGCGGCGGCCGCATCGAGCGCGAGGTCCTCGCGGTAGCGCCCGGTGATCAACTGCACGCCGATCGGCTTGCCCTGATGCAGCGCGACCGGCACCACGGCGGAGGGCAGGCCGAGCACGTTGATCGCGGAAATGAAACGCAGGTCGTTCCAGAAAATCTCCTGCGCGCGTTCCCCGCTGATGGCATCTTCGCGCGGGCCGGGCGTCGGCTTCACCGTCGTCGGCGCCAGCACCACCGGATATTCCTCGAAGAACAATTGCCAGGCGCGGATATGGCCGTTGCGGGCGGCGGTGGCGCGCATCCAGCCCGCCAGGTCCAGCATGTTGGCCTTGGCCTTGATGCCGTTCCAGGCGATGTGGAAATCTTCCGACGCCACCTTGAGCATCGCGGCTTCCTGCAACGTCACGGTTTCGTTGGTGATGATGTCGCACCAGTTGTGCCAGACGCCGTTGATATCGGGCACCTCGACCTCGCTGACGCGATAACCTGCGCGTTCGAGATGGTCGGCGGCCTGCCGCAGCGCCGCGCGCACCGAGGGATCGACGTCCATGTCATCGGGCAGTTTCGCCAGCGCGACCTTGATCGGCCCTTTCGGCTTCGGCCCGGCCAGCGGCGCCGGCACCCACCACGGGTCGCGCGGATCGCGCGCGCTCATGACCTCGAGCGCGAGCCTGACATCGCCGACGCTGCGCGCCAGCGGGCCCTGCGCGGACATCAGATGCGCCAGCATCGGGCGTTCGGTGGCGGCGCTCTCGTTATAGGCGGGGATCCGGCCCTGGGTCGGCTTGATGGTCGCAATCCCGTTGCAATGCGCCGGCCAGCGCAACGAGCCGCCGATGTCGTTGCCATGCGCGATCGCGCCGATCCCGGCCGCTACCGAAGCGCCGGCGCCGCCGGACGATCCGCCGCAGGTGATATCAGGGTCCCACGGATTCAGCGTCAGCCCGTGCAGGGGGTTGTCGGTAAAACCGCGGAACGAGAATTCGGGCGTGTTGGTGAGGCCGATGACGATGGCACCGGCCTTTTTCAGGTTGCGCACGACAGGGGCGTCGGAGGGGGCGATGATGCCCATTTGCGCCGCCACGCCGTTGGGGTTGGGGCGTCCTTCGTAGTCGGCGTTTTCCTTGATGGTGATCGGCACGCCGTGCAGCAAACCGGGGTTTCGCCGCGCCGCCGCGCTGTCCGCGGCTTTCGCCGCCTTCAGCGCTTCTTCCGAGAGATCGACGACGACGGCGTTGAGTTTTGGATTGACCGCGCGCATCCGCGCCAGATGCGCCTCGACCACCTCGACCGAGGAAATCGCGCCCGCGCGGATTGCGGCTGCGGTCTCGACGGCGGACCATTGCCAGACCGGTCCCTTGGGCGGGCGCGGCTTGGCGGAGGGGCGCGAAGCGGCCTTGTTTGCGGACTTCTTCGGCGCGGCTTTCTTCGCGACGCTCTTCTTCGCGGTTTTCTTCAAGCCTTTTTTGGCAGTTTTCTTGATGGTCTTCTTGGCCACGTCGCGCCTCCCATGTCCGGTCTGCAAAACGTTAGAGGCGCACGCGGGCGATGTCGAGGCGGATGCGCCGTTTCAGCTTCCGCCTGCGGGGCGACGAAACTTCAACGAAAGGTGCGGTTCTGACGGCAACACTTCGACCGCTTTCGTAGCATGGGTGTAATGATCGCTGCTAATCCCGCCCTCGGCCAATCCGGCCGAAGGGGTTTTCCATGAAACGAGAAGCCATCCGTGTCGAGCCGCTGTCGTCCTACCTTGCGAAGTGGAACGCGCCGATTTCGCCGGTCACGCGCGGCAACGGCATGGTGTTCGTTTCCGGATTTCCGCCGTTCGATCCCGCCACCGGCGAAATCGTCGTCGGCGCCTCGATCGAGCGCCAGGCCGAAATCGTGCTCGACCAGATGACGCTGTGCCTGGAGACCGCGGGCACATCGCTGGCAAACGCGATGAAGTGCAACATCTACTGCACGTCGGCCAGGCATTTCGCGACGGTGAACGCGATTTATGCGCGCTACTTTCCCGTCGATCCGCCGGCACGGATTTTCGTCTGCGTCCCGGAATGGATGGGGCCGTTCGACATCGAGATCGATTGCGTGGCGATGGCGTAGGTCGTTCGGACATCCGACTGGAGCATTCATGCCGACCACGATTGAGGCCTATTACGATTTCAGATCGCCTTACGCCTACTTCGCCAACCATCGAATCCGCGAGGGAGGGGTTATGCCAAAAGTCCCGATCCGGTGGCTCTGGCGGCCGGTATCGATTGACATCCTGCTTAATCTTCAGGCGGGGCGGGAGGCATGGGCCGCCTATAGCGATCCGTTGTCCGGCCCGAAACGTGCTCATCTGCTGGCTGACGTTCGCCGCAACGCCGCGTTCTACAACGCTCCGCTGCGCCCGCCGAAGCCGCCGCGACCGAACTCGATCCTGGCCCTTTGCGTGGCTGCTGCGCTCGGCCCGGAAAATCACGACGCGTTCAGGGACGCCGTTTTCGAGGCGCTGTGGCAACAGCAACGCGATATCGCGGACTTGCAAGTGTTGGCGGAATGCCTCGCGGGTGCAGGCGGAAACCCAGACCTGGTGCACCGGG
The DNA here is from genome assembly GCA_019748335.1 of Xanthobacteraceae bacterium. Lineage (GTDB taxonomy): Bacteria > Pseudomonadota > Alphaproteobacteria > Rhizobiales > Xanthobacteraceae > Bradyrhizobium. The sequence goes on along the minus strand of JAIEPP010000029.1, from coordinate 1,825 downwards.
TCGCGACATCGGAGGCGGCGCGAGAGCTATTGGCCGAAGCCACCAGGCTCGCTTATGCGAGTGGCATCTTCGGCGTCCCGACCTTTGTTTGCAATGACGAGGTATTTTTCGGCAACGATCGGCTCGACATGCTCGCTTGGTATCTCGGTTCTTGGAGCTAGGGGCAGATCATACCGCGCGAACGCGAACCGCATCAGTCATTGCGTGCGGCTTCGTAGCCCGGATGAGCGAAGCGACATCCGGGGCCGCTCTGTCCCACCGGATATCGCTTCGCTCATCCGCCCTACGAGAACTCGCCACGTTTACCGCGCCGCGACTTTCCCCGGCGTCTTCTTCGCCTTCGTCTCGTCGCCCGCCAGCGCCATCACCGAGACCGACACCACGCGGTCGATGATGCCCTCGACGTCGTTGAGGTCGCATTGTCCCTCCGACAATTTCGTCAGCCGCTCCTTTTCGCGGATGGTGTGATGCGACATCGCCAGCGCGAAATTCAGGGCCCAGTACAGTTCGACGTCGCCGCGGCCAGGCATCGAGCGGCGCATCGCAGCGATGAATCTCCGCAAGTGGTCGACCTCGCGGTTCTTGATGCGGCGGATCGGCGGCACCGACTCGATCGAGGCGCGGATCATGAACCGCGCCGCGGTCGAGCCTTCGCTGTCGGGGCCGAGGCAGCCGCGCAGGGTCGGCCCGACCAGCGCGCGAAAAATCTGCTCGATCCGCGCGCGGCCGCCGCCTTCTTCCTCGGCGGCCTTCAATTCGTTGAGCCGCTCGCGGTTGGTGGCGAGGCTGCGGGTGACGAACAGTTCCGCGATCAACTCGTCCTTGGAGCCGAAATGATAGTTCACCGCCGCGAGGTTGACCTTGGCCTCGGCAACGATGTCGCGCAGCGTCACGTCGCCGAAGCCGCGGTCGGCATAGAGCCGTTCGGCGGCGGCGAGGATGGCGGACCGGGTCTGATCGCTCGACATATCTGGCCCCCGTCTGGGGAGTTGCATTTCAAACGTGTGTATGAAACTATCGTTTGAAGGGCCGGGAAAGTCAATGCGCGTTTGCGAACGTGTCGCATTTCCGGCTCGCCCGTGACGTCCGTCACGGCTCAACCGTGACGTCCCGTGCGCCGCGCGCGCCGCAAAATCGGTTGCGGGCGTAGCGCGGCGGGCAGACAGTGCGATCCAGCGATTTCAGAAGCCGAAGGTGAGGAGCGTCCCATGAACTTCGATATGTCAGACCGCCAGAAAGAATGGCTCGAGCGCGTGCAGGCGTTCATGAAGACGCATGTCCGTCCCGCGGTGCCGATCTACGAGAAGCAGGACGCGGAGGGGCCGCGCTGGAAGGTGATCCCGATCCTGGAAGACCTGAAAAAGAAGGCGAAGGCCGAAGGCCTCTGGAACATGTTCATGCCGCCGTCCTCGCACGAGGACGATGAATTCCACGGCGCGGGATTGACCAACCTCGAATATGCGTTGCTCTCGGAAGAGATGGGCCGCATCACCTTTGCTTCGGAAGTGTTCAACTGTTCCGCACCCGATACCGGCAACATGGAAGTGTTCATGCGGTATGGGTCGAAGGAGCAGAAGAAGAAATGGCTGCGCCCGCTGATGGACGGCGAGATCCGCTCGGCCTTCCTGATGACGGAACCCGCCGTGGCTTCGTCGGACGCGACCAACATCGAGACCCGGATCGAGAAGGACGGCGATCATTATGTCATCAACGGCCGCAAATGGTGGTCGTCGGGCGTCGGCGATCCCCGCTGCAAGATCGCGATCCTGATGGGCAAGACCGATCCGAAGGCGGCCAAGCACCAGCAGCAGTCGCAGATCCTGGT
>JAIEPP010000544.1 GCA_019748335.1 Xanthobacteraceae bacterium | reverse complement strand
GTGCTGTCGTTCAACCTCGTCGGCGACGGCCTGCGCGACGCGCTGGATCCGCGGGAAAGGTGAACTCTCTCCACGTCATTGCGAGGAGCAAAGCGACGAAGCAATCCAGACTTTCTTCGCGGAAGAATGGATTGCTTCGCTTCGCTCTCATGCACAAACGCGTCGCGTTTGTTGCAGACAATGACGGGGGTCTGCGGTGATTTTCTAAATCACCACTTCCCGCATCACCCGGCGGCAATCCATCTCGTATTCGAGATCGATCACCGGCGGCCGGGCGAAATGCCAGGTCAGGCCGCCCCGTGCGGCACCGCGTTTGACCAGCGCCTCGGCGAAGACGGGATGGAAGTCGTGGACGGTATAGGTCTGGGACGCCGTGGCGTCCTGCCAGCCGACCTCGAACTCGGCCATTCGCTTTTCCATCACGCCGACGACGTAGCGGACCTTTTCCGCCAACCCATCCGGGCTGAGGTCGCGGTAGCGCACCGTGCGCTCGGCATAGGTCGCGAGCCCGTCCTGCGACTCGCCGCTACCCGCGATCACGAAAGTCGGCGTCGTGTTTTGGCTCGGCCGCGTGAACGAGAAGGCATAAAACGATGGCTCGGCCGGCGGAGCGATTTCGGGGCAGACGTTGCTGCGCGCCACCGGGTTGGTCTTGCCGTCGTAGATACCCCATTCGCTCAACGTCTTGACGTAATGGAGGTTAAAATTCTTGAAGCCCTCGTCGGTGAACGCCGCCGGCGAGCGCAGCTCGCAAGCACAGAATGACGTCAGTGGCCGCCCCGCGGCCTGAATGTATTTTGCGATCTTCGCGAAACCCTCGGACAGCGGCACCGGTTTGTCGAAGCGCACCCGCTCGATTTCATAGCCGGGGCTGGCCGCAACCCCGCTCGAATACTGGAATACGGCTGGAATGAACCGGTAATTGCCGGCGGCAAAGTCGCTGGTCATGTTGGCTCCCTGTTTTCTTGTTGACGCAGGTTAACACACGACAAGGAAAAGGCGGCAACGGCTATTGCCGTTGCCGCCTGATTTTATCGACATCCGCGGATCGAGCTCAGGTCGGCTTCAGTGCCCCGCCGCCGCGGCCGAGATCGAAATCCGCGATCTCCTTGGTACGCTCGGATTCGGCGTTGGCGCGGTGGTCGGTGGCCATAAAGACATAGACCGCCGGCAGCACGAACAGCGTGAACAGCGTGCCGATCGACATGCCCGACACCACGACGAGACCGATCGAGAAGCGGCTCGCCGCGCCCGCACCCGTCGCGGTCAGAAGCGGGATCAGGCCGGTGACCATCGCCGCCGTCGTCATCAGGATCGGACGCAGCCGGATCCGGGCCGCCATCTCGATCGCCGAACGCTTGTCGAGACCTTCCTTGAGCTGCAGTTCGTTGGCGAACTCCACCATCAGGATGCCGTGCTTGGTGATCAGGCCCACGAGGGTCAGCAACCCGACCTGGGTGTAGATGTTGATCGTCGCGACACCGAAGAACAGCGGGATCAGCGCGCCGACGATCGCCATGGGAACGCTGATCATGATCACCAGCGGATCGCGCAAGCTTTCGAATTGCGCCGCCAGCACCAGGAAGATGATGACCAGCGCGAAACCGAAGGTAATCGCGAGTTGATTGCCTTCCTGCACATACTGTCGGGAATCGGCCAGGTAGTCGTGGCCAAAGCCGGCCGGCAATTTCTTGGCCTCACCCTCGAGGAAGTCCACCGCCTGCCCAACCGTCACGCCCGGCATCGGCACCGCCTGGAAGGTAGCGGAATTGAGCTGGTTGTAATGCGTCAGCGAATTCGGATCGGTCGCGGTCTCGATCGTCACGATGGTCGACAGTGGCACCAGTTGCCCGGTGTTGGTCGGGACATAGTAACCGCCGAGCGATTCCGGCGACAGCCGCATGCCGCGTGGCACCTGCGGGATCACCTGATACGACCGCCCCTCGAGGTTGAAGCGGTTGACGTAATTGCCGCCCAGCAGCGTCTGCAACGTGCCGCCGACCTGCGCCATGTTGATACCGAGATCGCTCGCCTTGGAACGGTCGATGGAGACGCGGACCACCGGCTGGTTGAAGTCGAGATCGCTGTCGGACACGATGAACAGGCCGCTCTTGCGCGCCGCGTCCTTCAGCTTGGCCATCTGCTCGTAGACGGCTCGGAAGCCGGACGTCGAATTGATGACCATCTGCACCGGCAGACCGCCGGGCCCGCCCGGCAACGGCGGCAGGTTGAACGCGAACGCCTGGACGCCTTCGATCTTGCTGAGTTCGGCCTGCACCAGCGGCTTCAGCTTGATCGAGGAACGAACACGTTCGTCCCAAGGTTTCAGCAGCATGCCGGCAATACCGCCCTGCGGGCCGTTGATGCCGTTGAGAACGAAGCGAAGGTCGGTTTCCGGAAATTTGGCAAAGGCCTTGTCGAGCTTCTCGCCGTAAAAGTCGACATAGTCGATGTTGGCGTATTTCGGGGCCTTGGTCACCGAGAACACGATGCCCTGGTCCTCTTCGGGCGCCAGCTCCCTGGCCGTGTTCAGATAGAGAAAGCCGACCAGACCGAGCATCGTCAGCGCAAACAGTGCGGTGACCGGACGATAGTCGAGCGAGCGGTCGAGCTGTCTTCCGTACCAGCGCGTCATCGCACCGAACACCCGGTTGACGATCTTGGCAAACCGCCCCTCTTCGGCGCTCTTGAGGAAGATCGAGCACATCATCGGCGACAGCGTCAGCGCGATTACGCCCGACACGATAACCGCGCCCGCCAGCGTAAAGGCGAATTCGCGGAACAGCGATCCGGTCAGGCCGCCGAGGAAGCCGATCGGCGCATAGACCGCCGCCAGCGTGATCGTCATGGAGATCACGGGACCGACGATTTCGCGGGCGCCCTGCAGCGACGCCTGCACCGGCGTTTTTCCTTCTTCCAGATGGCGATGGATGTTCTCCACCACCACGATGGCGTCGTCGACCACAAGCCCGATCGCCAGCACCATCGCCAGCAGCGTCAGCAGATTGAAGCTGAAGCCCAGCGCCAGCATCAGGCTGCAGACGCCAACCAGCGACAGCGGAATCGTGACCACGGGAATCACGACCGAGCGGAACGAGGCCAGGAACAGGAAGATCACCACGACGACGATCAACACGGCTTCGCCGAGCGTTTTCTCCACCTCGTCGATCGAGGACTGAATGAACTTGGTGGAATCGTAGGCCACCTTCATCTTCATCGACGGCGGCAGATTTCGTTCGAGTTCGGGGAACAGCGCACGCACGCCCTTGACCAGCGTCAGCGGGTTGCCCTGCGGGGTCGCCTGCACACCGATGAAGATCGCGCGCTCGCCGCTGAAAGCGACGCTCGCATCCGTACTCTGGGCTGCGAGCTCGACGGTCGCGATATCTTCTACCCGCACGAAGCCGCCGTCCTTGGACTTGACGATCATCTTCTTGAACTGATCGAGGTTCCGCAGGTCCGTGTTGGTTTGAATGTTCGAGACGATGAGGAAGCCCTTGGCCTGGCCGGCCGCGGCCTGGAAGTTGTTGGCCTGGATCGCCGCCTGGACATCGGTCGGCGATACGCCACGGCCCGCCATCTTCACGGGATCGAGCCACAATCGCATCGCGAACGTCTGCCCGCCGAGAATGTCGGCCGACGCCACGCCGTCCACCGTCGACAACACCGGCTGCACCACGCGCGTCAGGTAATCCGAGATCGCCGAACCGGACAGCTCGTCGCTGGAGAAGCCGAGATACATCACGGCCGTGGTCTGCCCGGTCGTCTTGGTCACGATCGGATCGTTGGATTCCTTCGGGATCAGATATTTGACCGAATTGGTCTTGGCGAGCACTTCGGTCAGCGCCTGGTTCGGGTCGAAATTCAGCTTGATATAGACCTGGATCGTGCTGGTGCCCTGCACGGACGACGACGTGATGTAGTCGACGCCTTCGGCCGAGGCGATCGCCTGCTCGATCGGTGTGGTAATAAAGCCCTGAATCAAATCAGCCGACGCGCCGGGATAGACGGTGGTGACGTTGATTACCGTATTCGACAGCTTTGGATATTGCCGGATCGGCAAAACGCTGGCGGCGCGTAGACCGATAAGGAGAATCAGCAGACTGACGACAACCGCCAGCACCGGACGCTTGATGAAGATATCGGTTAAGGCCATCACTGGTTATCCCGGTAAGTAGACAATATTGGGCATGGCCCCTTCGCGGGACCGATGCCGGAATTTGGCGAACCCCGCCTGCGGGCCGCCTCACGTCCTAGTAGCGCGGCGGCTTCGCCGGTATCGGCGGCGTCGGGTCGGTCGAGATTGTAACGGCCGAACCCGATTGCAGCTTGAGTTGTCCCACCGCGATCACACGATCGCCGTCCTTCAAACCCTTCAGGATTTCCGCACGTCCGTTGATGCGGTTACCCGTCTGCACGAATGTTCGCGTCACCGTCAGGCTGGTCTTGCCGTCATCCGCTTTCTTCTCGGTGAGGAGATAGACGGAATCGCCGTACAGCGTGTAGTCGACCGCGGTTTCGGGAACGGTGATCACCGGCGGCTTGTCCGGCAGCACCACGCTGGTGGTCGCGAACATGCCGGGCTTGAGGATGCGATCCGGATTCTGGATCGTCGCCTGCACGCGAATGTTGCGGGTGTCGGTCGCGATTTGCGGCTCAATGGTCGTGATCTTGCCCTCAAAGGTCCGGTCCGGATACGCATCGACCGCGATGCGAACGGTCTGTCCGACCTTGAGCGCGCCAGAGTCCTTCTCCGTCACGGTGAAGTTGGCGTACAGCACCGACAGATCGGTCAGCGACACGATCTGCGTTCCTGCCGTCAGATATTGACCGACCTCGACCTTGCGCACGCCGA
>JAIEPP010000141.1 GCA_019748335.1 Xanthobacteraceae bacterium | reverse complement strand
TAGTGCTCGACGATGTTGACGCGATCGAGAAACACCGCCTTGATCGCGTCCTGCCACGACCAGAGAGACAGCGGGTAGTAACTCAGCGGCCGGAAATCCGCGTTGAGCACCAGTACCGGCCAACCGCCTTGCGAGACATGTGCGTTCAAGTAACGCTCCTGACTCCCACGTTAGCTGCGAAGCAGCATTGTGTCTGCATACTACAGGCAGCGTGACGGGATTGTGAAGAGCGTTCCGGGCCTTATCCTTGGCCGCCACGATCCCGCCCAATTGCATCGGCGGCGCAAACCCCGCTAAACCGGGCGGCAAAGGCTCTCCCGCCGCCAACGGACCCGCCAAATGAGGACCCCAAGCCGCTATCTGGAGGCGCCACGCCGGTTGCGGGCCTTCGTCCGCGCCCATGAAATCAGCCTGGTGGTGCTGGCGGCGCTGATCGGAACCGTCAGCGGCGCCGTGGTGGTCGCCATGAGCGTGGCGGTCGCCGGGCTTCACGCGGTCCTGTTCAATATTTCGATCCGGGAGCGGCTTTCGAGCCAGCTCTCGATCGAGCCGCTGCGGGCGCTGCTGGTGCCGACCCTCGGCGGGCTGCTGCTGGGCTTTGCCTTCCTGCTGCTGTTGCGCTGGCGGCCGGCGCGCGAGATCGACCCGATCGAGGCCAATGCGCTGCATGGCGGGCGGATGTCTTTCCGGGGAAGTGTGGTCGTGGCGCTGCAGACGATCTGGTCCTCGGGCGTCGGTGCCTCGGTCGGACTCGAGGCCGGCTATACCCAGCTCGCCAGCGGTATTGCCGCCTCGCTGGGCCGGGGCTTTCACCTCCGCCGCGCCGACCAGCGCATCATGGTCGGCTGCGGCGCCGCCGCGGCGATCGCGGGCGCCTTCGGGGCGCCGCTGGCGGGCGCGTTCTATGCCTTCGAACTGGTGATCGGCGGCTATACGCCGGCCAGCCTGACGCCGGTCGGGGTTGCCGCCGTCGCCGGCTATTTCGTCACCCACGGCTTTTCCGCGCTCTCGCTCGGCATCGGTATCGAATCGTTCGGCGACGTGCGCGGGCGCGATCTGGCCATCGCCGCTGTATTCGGGCTGCTGGCGGGGCTGTTCGGCATTGCGATCATGCGCGGCGTGGCGCTGTGCGAGGCGTTGCTGGCGAGGATCCGGCTGTGGCCGCCGCTGCGTCCCGCCCTCGGCGGTCTTGCCGTCGGCGCGATGGCGCTGTTGACGCCGCAGGTAATGTCGTCGGGACACGGCGCGCTGCATTTCACCGGGATCGTCTCGATGCCGCTGGCGGTGATCGCCGGCGTGTTCATCCTCAAGGCCGTGGCCTCGATCGTCTCGCTAGGCAGCGGCTTTCGCGGCGGCTTGTTTTTCGCGACGCTGCTGATGGGCGCGCTCGGCGGCCGGCTGTTTGCCGCTGGCGTCGACGCGGTCGTGCCGGGCCTCCATCTCGAACCAGATGTGTATGCGGTGATCGGCATGAGCGCGCTGTCGGCCTCGGTGGTCGGCGGTCCCCTGACGATGTCGTTCATCGCGCTGGAATCCACCGGCAACCTCTGGCTCACCACCGCGGTGCTGGTCGCGGTCATCGTCTCGACGCTGATCACCCGCGAACTGTTCGGTTATTCCTTTGCGACCTGGCGGCTGCATCTGCGCGGCGAGACCATCCGCAGCGCCGCCGATGTCGGCTGGATTCGCGATCTCACGGTCGGGCGGCTGATGCGGCCCGACCTCACCACGGTCATGGCAAACATGGCCATCGAGGAGTTCCGAAAGAAATTCCCGCTCGGCTCGAAGACGCATGTGGTCGCGGTCGACGGCGCCGGCCATTACGTCGGGCTGGCGCTGATCGCGGAAGCGCACGCGACCGATATCGACGAGAGCAAGGGACTGATCGAGATACTGCATCACCGCGAGGTGGTGTTGCATCCCGCCATGAACATTCAGGAAGCGATCGCGGTGTTCGACGCCGCCGAGGCCGAGTCGCTGGTAGTGGTCGAAACCGACGGCGAACGCAGCCCGATCGGAATTCTCTCGGAAGCCCACGCGATGCGGCGCTATGCGGAAGAATCCGAGCAGCGACGGCGCGAGGCGGTGGGGGACTAGTCCTCTAAACCTTCTCCAGCTTCTGCAGGCAGCGCGCGATCCCCACGGCCGGCGGCATCGGCGTATCCGGAAAACTGGTCTTCCAGTCGGTGACGCCGACCTCGCCGAGATAGATATCGCCCCTGGAATCGATCGCGATGCCGTGGGGGGCGAGGAATTTGCCGGCCTCGATGCCCGGGCCGTTCTCGCCGCCGAGACGCGCGATGCGGTTGCCCTTGGCGTCGACGATCGAAAGCCGCGGGCCGAGGTTGGGCGACTTGCGGTTCACGTTCATGCCTGGTCCGAGTTCGCCGATGATGAACGTCGGCGCTTTGCCGCCGCAGCGGCACAGCGCGCAGGGGCGATGCAGGTTATTCCACTGCGTCTCGTATTTGCCGTTGCCGTCGAACACCTGGACGCGGTGGTTCTCGCGGTCGGCGACGTAGACATAGCCATCCGCATCGGTGGCGATATTGTGGACGATGTTGAACTGGCCGGGATCGGTGCCGGGCTCGCCCCAGGTCTTCAGCAGCTTGCCGTCAGGCGAATATTTGTGGACGCAGGCATTGCCGTAACCGTCGGAGACATAGATCTCTCCCTTCGGCGACAATGCGGTATGGGTGCAGCGGTGAAACGGCTCGCCGCTCATGAAGGGCGCCGGCTTGTTCGGAATGCCGATCGTCAGCAGCACCTTGCCGTCGGTGGAGCACTTGCGCACGGTGTGGTCGCCGTCGTCGGTGCAATAGAGATGGTCGTCGGCATCGATGTGCAGGCCGTGGGCGCGGTTGAACAGCCCTTCGCCCCAGCTCCTGAGGAAATTGCCCTCGCGGTCCAGCACCACCATCGGATGGGCGCCGCGGTTGAAGACGTAGAGCCGGTCCTTGCTGTCGACGGCGACGGAAGCAACGTCGGTGAGGCTCCAGCCGTCAGGCAGCTTCGCAAATTTTTCGACCACGCGATAGCGGTGGTCGCCCGAGCCGAGAATGGTCGGCATGTGTGTCTCCCCCTGAGTTGTCATTCCGGGGCGTGCGAAGCACGAACCCGGAATCCATATTCACGATTGTGGTTATGGATTCCGGGCCTGCGCTTCGCGCATCCCGGAATGACGATGGATTGAATCATGCAACTGCCGCCCGCGGCCCCACACCCCGCGCCAGCAGCCCTTCCTCGATTGCCTTGATCTGCAGCGCCAGGTGTTTGGACCCGATGCGACATTGCGCGAGGCCACCGGCGATAAGCCAGAGGCCGGGCTGGCCGGTGCGCGTGTACATGTTGCGCAGTTCCTGGCCGTCGCCAAAACCCCAGATGGTGCCGACGCGCTTCTCGACGTCCGCGCCGAACAGTTTTCTCACCAGCTCTTCCTGGCGTTTGTAACCGGTCGCCAGCACCACCAGATCGGCGGCGACGGTTTTGCCGTCCTTCATCTTCGCGCCGTCGGCGGCGAAGGTGTCGATATCGGCAAATTGCTTGAGCGCGATATCGCCCTTCACGATCAGGTCGGAGCAGCCGACGTTGAAATAATAGCCGCCGCCGCGGGTGAGGTACTTGAACTGCCAGCCGGTATCGTCCTCGCCGAAGTCGAGCTTGAAGCCGGCGCGGGTGAGGCCGTCGAGCAGGTCCTGGTCGAGCTCTTTGGATTTTTGGCAGGTTATCGCGTGGCTCTTGCGCGCCACCTGCAGCGGCATTGAGGTTGCGATCAGGTCGTTATCGTCGAGCGTGCCTTCGTTGTAGGGCGTGTAGACCAGTTGCGCCGACGGCTCGATGCTGACCACCAGTGTCGAAGAGCGCTGCACCATGGTCACGCTGGCGCCGCTGGAATGCAGGTCCTGCGCGATGTCGTGACCGCTGTTGCCGGTGCCGACCACAATGGCGCGCTTGCCCTTCCAGTTCTCGCCGTCGTCGTACTGGCTTGAATGCATCACCTTGCCGGCGAAATCCTTCAGGCCCTTTATGTCAGGCACACTCGGAATGCCGCTGACGCCGGTCGCCAGCACGACATGGCGCGGATGCATGGTGCGTTGGCTGCCGTCGGCGCGGCGCAGCGTCACGGTCCAGCGGCCTTCGCTCTCGTCGTAGCTGCCGCCTTCGAACTCGGTTTCGGTCCAGAAGTTGAGCTCCATGGACTCGACATAGGATTCGAACCAGTTGGCGAGCTTGTCCTTTGGAATGTAGGTCGGCCAGTTCGGCGGGAAGTGCATATAGGGCAGGTGGTTGACCTGGACCTGGTTATGCAGCGTCAGCGCATGGTAGCGCTTGCGCCAGTTGTCGCCGATGCGTTTTTCGCGGTCGACGATCAGCGTATCGACGTTCAATTGCTTCAGCCGCGCGGCGATACTCAGGCCCGATTGGCCGCCGCCGATCACGAGCACGGTCGGATCGTGGTCGGCATAGCCAGCGGAAGCCTTGCGCAAATCTAGCCAGTTCGGCCCGCGAAAATCACGCGAATAGGCGCTGCCGCGCGGGCGTTGGGCGCCGAGCTGCTCCTCAAAACCTTTCAACTCGCCAAGCTCGGTCAGCAGCGTCCAGGCCTTGAGCTTGCTGCCATCGGCGGCATCCGGGATCAGCCGGATGATGCCGCTGCCACGCCCAACCCGGGTCTCGAACTTGAAGATGGCCTCGATGCAGTTGGTGCCCGCGCGCATCACCTTGCGCGGTCCGCGGCGGTCGGGATCAATCGCAAGCCCGCTCGGCGCCGCGCTGCGCGCAAGCGCCTTGAGTTCTTTCAGGATACGGTCGGCGCCATTGATGG
>JAIEPP010000084.1 GCA_019748335.1 Xanthobacteraceae bacterium | reverse complement strand
ACCGCATCGCCGGATCGAGCCCGTAGAGCTTGCGGCCGCTCGCTACGAAATGGGTGTCGGTGAGGATGACGAATTTCATCGCGCCATGGTCTCCCGGTCCCAGGCCTTGTAGTCGGTCGAACCCTCGACCCGGATCGGGCCGGCATAGCCGAACTCGACCATGTGCACGGTGACGTAATCGTCGCCAAAGAACACGACGCCATAGGCCTCCGGCAAATCGGACGCGCTGAGCAGTTCCTTTTCGGCGAACACCGGATAGCTGGCATGGTTGGTGCCGCGCAGCGACGAGACCGGCACACCGGCGACCGAGCCGGCCAGCGGCAGGTGGCAATGACCGAAAAAGACGTGGCGAATTTTGTCGCGATGACGGCCGACAATGTTCCGGAACGCCGCGTCGTCGAGCAGGCGGATCCGGTCCATCGGCTCCAGATGGGTCGGCATCGGATTGTGATGCATGAACAGCAGGAACGGCCCGGAATGCTCAGTCAGCCGTTGTTCCAGCCACTGCTGCCGCGCCTCGCAGAAGCGGCCGGCATGGGTTTCCGGCTCCACGGTGTCGAGAAACAGGCAGCGCCCCGCCGCGATGTCCTGGACGCCGTGAACGAAGCCGCCCGGCCCGCTGTAATCCGGAAACACGCTGAGAAACGTGGCGCGGCGATCGTGGTTGCCGATACACAGCCGGGTGGGAACCGGAAACCGGTCGAGACGCGCCTTCAGCCACTCATAGTCGTCGCGGTCGCCCCAATCCGACAGGTCACCGGTAATGACCAGCAACTCGGCGTCATGGTGATCCCGGAGAATCTCGGTCAGCGCGCGCTCGAAATTAAGTCTGGGATCGCGGCCGCCGATCGTTTTTCCCGGCGCCGTGAGATGAATGTCGCTCATGTGGACGAGCTTCATGGCTTCCTCGATGATTTGATTTCGATGGCGACCGCTGCGGAGGGAGACTCTGCAGCGGTCAGGATCTTGATGAGGTTAGCCGCGTCGCCTCAGCGCGCGGCGCCGACGGTCTTCGGCAACAGCTTCTGCACGTCGGCCGCCATATCCGAGAGCACGGCTTCCGGCTCCTTGGCGCGCGCGCCGGTCACGATGGTGTTGAGATGGTCCTTGATCACGTCGGTGATCTTGAGGCCGTTGTCGCCGGGGAAGGCGTACCATTTGGTCAGCAGCGAGAGCTGGCCGACCGCGGTGTAGTTGTTCGGATTCTTGACGTAGAAATCCTTCAGGTAGACGTCGTTGGCGACCTTGTTGGGCGGCATGTAGCCGGTGGTTTCCGCCATGATCGCCGCGCCCTTCGGCCCGGTCCAGAATTTCACCACTTCCCACGACGCATCGCGCTTGGCCTTGTCCTTGGCCAGGATCAGCACGACGTTGCCGCCGGCCGGCAGCCGGCCGTTCGGCGACACCACGTCGGGGAATGCCAGGGTCTTGAGCTCGAACTTGCCGCCGATCATCTGGGTGGTCTTGTTGAGGTCGGAGGTCGAGGTGATGTGAATGCCGGTCTTGCCGGCGGCGAAGGCCGCACGCATCGCCGGCTGGTCGAGGTTGGGCATACCGGCCTCGTTGACCAGACGCGCCAGCGTCTTGATCGCGAACTGGCCTTCCGCTCCGTCGAACGCCACCCTGGTTTCGTCGGCATTCAGCATGGTGCCGCCGCGGGCGAACACCGGCGCCTGCCACAGCCAGTTGCCGGTGATGTCCCAGACATAGGTGATGCCGTTGATGTCGGGGCCGAGCGCCTTGATCTTCTTTGCCAGATCGATCACGCCGTCCCAGGTCTTGGGCAGGTTGGCCGGATCGGCGCCCGCCTGTTTGGCGAGATCGAGGTTGACGTAGACGATCGGCAGCGAGATCGCGAACGGCAGCGCGTAGACCTTGCCGCTCGCGGTACCGATATCGTACATCGCCTGGTGGAAGCCCTGCTTGTCGAAGTCCTTTTCGGCGGCGATGTAGCCGTCGAGTTCGGCCGGGATGTTCTTGTCGACCAGCACGCGAATACGGTTCAGGCCCTGGAAGCTGACGTCCGGCATCTGGTTGGTGACGGCTTCGCGCAGCACCTTCTGGGTGCCTTCCTCATAGGATTCATACGGCGCGCGCAGCGTGACCTTGATGTCCGGACGCACCTTGGCGAATTCCTCGGCGATGCGCTTGTGGGTGTCGGCGAACAGTTCGGGATAGGGATACTGAATGACGACTTCGGTCTCGGCGTGCGCGAGACCGGCGGCAAGCGATAGGGCAGCGGCGGCAATCCATGTTCTGAGCATTGTCGTCTCCTGGGTTAATGTGGACGCGTTTACTTGATACCGGTCAGCGTGATGCCTTCGATGAAGCGGCGCTGGGCGAAGAGAAAGGCGATGACCAGCGGCGCGATGATCACCATCGCCGCGGCCATCAGCGGGCCGTAATTGGTGCCGGCCTCGTTATTGCGGAAATGCGCGACCGCGAGCGGCGGGGTGCGCAGATGCTCGCTGTTGAGCACGATCAGCGGCCAGAAATAGTCGTTCCAGTGCGCGACCACCGAGAAGATACCGAACGCCGTCACCGCCGGGATCGCGGTCGGCAGCATCACGCGCCAGACGATGCCGAACTCGGAAATGCCGTCCATCCTCGCCGCATCGATGAGGTCATCAGGCACGGTCTTGAAGAACTGCCGCATCAGGAAGATGCCGAACACCGAAATGGCGAACGGCAGCACCAGCGCCGCATAGCTGTCGAGCACGCCGAGCTTGTGCAGCAGCAGGAATACCGGAATGGCCGTCGCCTGCGGCGGGATCAGGATGCAGAACACGACGAGGGCAAACAGGACGTCGCGGCCGAGGAAGCGCAGCTTGGCCAGCGCATAGGCGGCCGGCAGCGCAATCAGCACCTGGAGGCCAAAGATCGCAACCGTCACGATCAGGCCGTTGAGCAGGAAGCGCCACAGATTGGCTTTTTCGAACGCGGTGCAGAGATTGTCCCACAGCGCGAAATGATAGGGGATCAGGTGCAGGTCGCTGGAGAAAATCTCGGTCTGCGGCTTCGACGCCGTCGACAGCATCCAGATGAACGGCGCCAGCATCACCAGTGCGCCGGCAATCAGCACGATGTGCCGGATCACCGACCAGGGACGAATTGGAGACAGCGCGCTCATGCGTAATGCACTTCCCGGCCGCCGAGGACGGATTTGACGAGCGTCAGCAGCAGCACGAAGCCGAGGAAGACGACGGTGACGGCGGCGCCATACCCGGAGCGGAAGAACTCGAAGCTTTCGGTGTACATCGTATAGATCAGCACTTCGGACGACTTCGACGGCCCGCCCTTGGTGAGAACCTGGACGGTGTCGAACACCTGAAACGAACGGATCGCCGAGATCACCACCACGAACAAGGTGACCGGGCCGAGCATCGGCCACGTCACCAGGGCAAAACGCGACCACGCCGTTTCGGCACCGTCGATTTCGGCGGCGTCATAGAGCTGCTTCGGAATCGAGACGATGCCGGCGAGGAACAGTACCATGTTGAAGCCGACCGCCTGCCAGATCCCGATGACGCACAGCGCATAGAGCGCGGTGGCGCGGTCCTGCAGCCAGCTATGGCTCTGCAGACCGGCGAGGCGCAACAGCCCGTTCACCAGGCCGAACTGCGGGTGCAGCATGAATTCCCAGACGATGGCCATCGCAATCAGCGTCGCCATCACCGGCAAAAAGTAGATGGTGCGATACCAGCTCTGCAGGCTGGTGCCGCTCTGGATCAAGAGTGCCGTGCCGAGCCCGAGCGCGACCGCGCCCGGCACCACGATCGCGACATAAGTCAGCGTGTTCTTCAGCGAAATCCAGAACACGCGGTCGGCGAACATTTCCTGGTAATTCGCTAAACCGATCCAGGAGAACGACGGCGCGCCGAGCTGATAATCCGTGAACGAGAGCGCAATCACGCCGGCGAGCGGACCGATCAGCATCATCAGCATCAGCGCGAAAGCCGGGCCTGCGAGTGCATAGCCGGCCGGCGACCGTCCCGTCCGTCGTACGCGCGATGCCCGCGCACCGGCCTTCGGTGCGATCGCCATTTCGCCGAGCGCGGTGGAGGCCTCAGACAACGGCCATCTCCCGCAGCCGCTCGACGCGCGGCAGCGCCGACGTCGCGAGCCGCTTGCCCGCGGTATCGAAAGCCCGGACCGCGTCCGGTGCAAAGCCAAAGCTGATCGAGGTCCCGATCGCCGGCAGCTGGCGGGGATCGCCAAGGCGCGCCACGACCGCGACGTTCATGGCGGGGTTGCCGATATGGACGAAGGCTTCCGATCCCAGATTCTCCAGATGGACCACCGTACCGGACAAGGCAGCGGATGCGCCGAGTTCGATCCGTTCCGGCCGGACGCAAACGCGGCACTCGCCCGCCGAAGCCTGTGCCGTCGCGTGAACGACCTGTCCGAGCACCTCGAGCCGGCCGTCGGCACGAACGAGGCCTGGGAACGTGTTTATTTTCGGCGTCCCGACGAATTCGGCGACGCGGATATCGCGCGGATCCTCGTAGACATCCGCGGGCGCACCGACCTGGACCAGTTCGCCGTCGATCATGACCGCGATCCGCCCCGACATGGTCATGGCTTCGGCCTGGTCGTGGGTGACATAGATGAAGGTCGACTTCAGCTGGCGGTGCAGCTGGGCGATTTCGGCGCGCATATGCACGCGGAGCTTGGCGTCGAGGTTCGAGAGCGGCTCGTCGAACAGGAACGCCTTCGGCTGCCGCACGATGGCGCGACCGACGGCGACGCGCTGGCGCTGCCCGCCGGACAGCTGACCAGGCTTGCGCTTCAGCAAAGGTGAGATTT
>JAIEPP010000057.1 GCA_019748335.1 Xanthobacteraceae bacterium | reverse complement strand
TGGCGCTGGCCGGCACCTGCGCCGGGATGTGGCTCGCCGGCTTCTCGATCGACAATCTGTCGCTGATGGCGCTGGCGATCTCGATCGGCTTCGTGGTCGACGACGCCATCGTCATGATCGAGAACATGTACCGCAACCTCGAACACGGCATGGCGCCGCTTGCGGCGGCGCTCGAGGGTGCCAGGCAGATCGGATTTACCGTGCTGTCGATCAGCCTGTCGCTGATCGCGGCCTTCACGCCGCTGATCTTCATGGACGGCATCGTCGGCCGGCTGTTGCGCGAATTCTCGCTGACGCTGACTTTCGCCATCGTGGTTTCGACCGTGGTATCGCTGACGGTCACGCCGATGATCTGTGCGCACTACGTCAAGGAAGCGACCTCGGATCGCGCCACCCTGTTCGACCGCATCGTCGAGGGCACGTTGTCGCGGATCGTGTCGTTCTACGAGCGGACGCTGCGGATCGTGCTGGGGTTCCCGTTCCTGACGCTGATCGTGTTCTTCGCCACCATCGCGCTGACGGTGGTGCTGTACATCAAAACCCCAAAGGGCTATTTCCCGACCGATGACTCCGGCTTCGTGATCGGCGCCACGCGCGCCTCTCCCGACATCTCGTTCCAGGCGATGCTCGGACTGCAGCAGCAGCTTGCCGATATCGTCATGGCCGATCCGGCGGTGGCCGGTGTCGGCTCGTCGCTCGGCGGCGGCGGGGGACCCGGCGGCGGTGGCTCCAACCGCGGCGTTATGTTCATCAGCCTGAAGCCGCCGGAAGAGCGCCAGGGGCAGTCGACGGCTGAGGTCATCGATCGGTTGCGCCGGAGTTTGTACCGGGTGGCCGGCATCCGCCTGTTCATGTTCGCGGCGCAGGACATCCGCGCCGGTGGACGCCAGAGCGACTCCGATTATCAATATACGCTGTCGAGCACCGACCTCGATTTGTTGCAGAAGTGGGCGCCGCTGGTGGCCAAGCGGATGGAGACCGTCGAGGGCATCACCGATATCTCCAGCGATCGCGATCCCGGCGGGCTCCAGCTCAATCTGGTGATCGACCGCAAGACCGCCTCCAGCCTCGGCGTTCGCGTCCAGGACATCGACAACGCCCTGAACAACGCGTTCTCGCAGCGGCAGATTTCGATCGTCTACACCCAGCGCAACCAGTACATGGTGGTGCTGGAGATCGATCCGAAATTCCAGGCCGATCCGTCCAACCTGGAGCGCATCTACGTCGCCGGTGCCAACGACGTGCAGGTGCCGCTGTCGGCCGTTGTGCATTACCAGCGCGGCCTTTCGGCGCTCGCGGTATTTCACTCGCAGTCGTTTCCGTCCACGACGGTGTCGTTCAATTTGCTGCCGGATGTGCCGCTGGAGGTCGCGACTTCGAACATCCAGCGTGCGGTCGACGAACTGCACATGCCCGAAGGCATCCGTGGCAGCTTCGACGGCAATGCCGGCGATTTCAACAAGACCAGCGGGCGGCAGCCGCTGTTGATCCTCGGCGCGCTGGTCGCGATGTATATCGTGCTCGGCGTGCTCTACGAGAGTCTCGCGCATCCGATCACCATCATCTCAACCTTGCCGTCCGCCGGGCTCGGCGCGCTATTGGCGCTGCAGGTGACCAACACGCCGCTGACGGTGATCGCCTTCATCGGCATCATTCTCCTGATCGGCATCGTCAAGAAGAACGGCATCATGATGGTCGATTTCGCGCTCGATGCCGAACGCCATCGCGGCCTGTCGTCGGCCGAGGCGATTTTCGAGGCCTGCAGCGTCCGCTTCCGGCCGATCCTGATGACGACGATGGCAGCGGCGTTTGCCGGGATACCGCTGGTGATCGCGACCGGCCCCGGCACCGAACTGCGCCGCCCGCTCGGGATTACCATTATCGGCGGGCTGTTCGTCTCGCAAATCCTGACGCTCTACACCACGCCGGTGATCTACCTGCTGATCGACCGGCTGCGGCAACGATGGTCCCGGCCGGTCCCGGTCGCAGCACCTGCCGAATAGTTGAATTACTGGCCACGAAGCGTATAGCGGGCGGATGTCAGACAAATCAGAAGCGGCCAGCGCCATTCCCGATGAAATTCCGGACTGCCCGCATTGCGGCAAGCCGCTGCCGCTTTGCATCTGCGAGAGCGTCGAACTCATCGAGAACAAGATCCAGCTCCTGATTCTGCAGCATCCGCAGGAGCAGGACAGGGCGCTTGGCACCGCGCGGCTGGCGGCCCTCCATTTCAGGGATGCGGTCGTCAAGGTCGGTCTGTCCTGGCCGAGCCTCTCCAAGGCGCTGGGTCGCCCCGTCCACGATCCCTCGCGCTGGGCGATCCTCTATCTCGGCTCGGCCAAGGTTGCTGACCTCGACACCGACAAGGAGATCGTTGCGATCAACCGCAAGGGCGAACTTGAGGAGCACCAGCGCGCCATTCTGGGAGATATCGAAGGCATCGTCCTGCTCGACGGGACCTGGAGCCAGGCCAAGGCGCTGTGGTGGCGCAATGCCTGGATGCTGAAATGCCAGCGGGTCATCTTGGGGCCCAAGCGTCCGTCGCGTTATGGCGTGCTGCGCAAGGAACCGCGCGGCGACGGTCTGTCCACCATTGAGGCTGCGGGCCTGCTGCTGGCCGGGCTCGAAAAGCGGCCGGATATCGCTGAGACGCTGAACGCCAGTTTCGAGCGGATGCTGGCGCGCTACCGGGAAGTGCAGGCCGAAATGCCGGAACTCGCGCCCAAGCCGAAGAAGAAGGATTACCGCGGTCACAAGGGCCACAAAGGTCGCAAGGGCGCGAAAAAGGCAGCGAAAAAGGCCGCCAAGCCGCGCTCCAAATAGTGCTGGAAATCCGGCAAAGCGGGCGATGGCCAACGCGGTCTATCTCAAGTTCCGCAATCCGTTGCTGCAGGTGCCCGACCTGAAACACTGGTCGACGCGATCAGGGAACTCGTGGAGGCAGCGATGCGGCATCTTGACGCCACGTACATCTCCCTGGTCGACCTCGCTGGTAATATTCTGCCGTAATGAACGCCTCTGTTACTCGCGTCACAGTTGCCAGCTGCGGGCAGGGCGTATATTCGGGTGGTAGGGCTCTACAAGACCATTGATGTTGTGTGATGACCGTCATGAAGACCCCGCCGACGATTCCGATCGAGGGCTGCGCGCCCGTATCCGTGAAAGCCAACGCTGACGACCGCGGCTGCCTGTTCGAGATTTTCCGCGAGGAATGGGCCGGAGCATTCAAGACCGTGCAATGGAATGCGTGCAGTTCGCGCGCCGGCGTCATGCGCGGTGTCCACGTCCATCTCGACTACGACGAGTTCTACACCCTGCCGACGGGCCGGGTCTTCATTGCGCTTCGGGACATTCGCAGGAATTCGCCGACGTTCGGCAACAGCATCGGCTTTGAATGGTCAGCCGCCGACGGCTTCGCCATTCCGGTGCGGGAGGGCGTCGCGCACGCTGTCTTCTTCCTCGATGACTCCGTTCTCGCCTTTGGCCTGAGCCAATACTGGAAGGCCGAACTCGATGTGCTGGGATGCCGATGGGATGATCTCGACCCATCGCTGAAGTGGCCGTTGGAAAGCGCAAAACTGTCGGCCAGGGACACGGAGTCGGGATCATTCGCCGACATGCTGGCCGGATACGAGGCGATGTCGATTCCAGCCTGAGCAGACGGGGGTCCTGATGCCCGGTCACTCGCGAGTTCTGCATCGTGCGTCCTGATTCAGCCATGCCTGGATCGGCGCCGGCCGTTTCCGTCATCATCGCGACCTACAACAGAACCCACACGCTGCGACACGCGGTGCAGAGCGTCTGCAATTCGTCGCTGACCGACTGGGAGCTGATCGTGGTCGGCGATGCCTGCACCGACGATACCGCCGAATGCGTTGCAGCGTTCAGCGACCCGCGTATTCGCTTCGTGAATTTACCCAACCGGACCGGCGATCAATCCGGTCCCAACAACCACGGCCTCGCACTGTCGCGCGGCAAATACGTCGCGTTCCTGAATCACGATGACATCTATCTTCCCGACCATCTCGCCGGGTGCATGGCGGAGCTGGAGCAAAGCGGCGCTGACCTCGTTTGGGTTCCCTGTGCGGTCGCCCGTCCCAGAGCCGTTGCGGATGGCGGGAGACCGTTCTCGTTCGCCCTCATTGGCGTACCTCAATCGACATCGAGCTATTCGCCGTTTGCGACCTGCCTGGCCTCGTCCTGGATGTTCCGGCGCGGTCTGGCCGATCGGGTCGGGCCCTGGCAGGCGCCCGACAGGCTGCACGTGACACCGTCGATGGACTGGCTGTTTCGGGCCTGGCGCTCGGGAGCTGTGCTGCGATTCCTGCCGCGGTGACGGTCATTGTCGTGCTCGCCGGGCCGCGACCGGGCAGCTATGCCCGGAAGTCCAGCCCCGAGCACGAGCTGATCGCGCAATCGCTTCGTGAGGATTCGCGATATCGGGAGCAGATGCTGCAGGAGGCCGCCGTCAACGAAGCGATGGATGGCTTTCGGAACGACCGCTACCCGTCATTGCGGCTGCTGCGCCGGCTGCTGCTTCGGCCGATTTATTGGCTTCTCGTCCAGGCGGGGATTCATCCGCTGGCCTTGCCGAACGCATTGGTGTTTGGAGGCCGGGGCGGGCTGGTGCGCCAGCATCGAACGATTACCGGCGCGGAATGAGGCCCGCGGCAGTTCCCGCGGTCTCTCGCTTATTCAAGCTAAGCTATTGATATTATGGATGGAGGCCACGTCCGGAATTGAACCGGAGTACACGGTTTTGCAGACCGTTGCGTAACCACTCCGCCACGTGGCCCCA
>JAIEPP010000216.1 GCA_019748335.1 Xanthobacteraceae bacterium | reverse complement strand
GTGCCTGTCGTGATTGCGGTGGCGCTGATCGCTTTCGGCGCCTGGGCCTGGTTCGGGCCGGAGCCGCGGATGGCGTTCGGCCTGGTCGCGGCGGTCAGCGTGCTGATCATCGCCTGCCCCTGTGCGCTCGGCCTCGCGACGCCGATGTCGATCATGGTCGGCGTCGGCCGCGGCGCACAGGCCGGCGTGCTGATCAAGAACGCCGAAGCGTTGGAGCGGATGGAGAAGATCGACACGCTGGTGGTCGACAAGACGGGGACGCTGACCGAGGGCAAGCCGAAGGTCGTCGGCGTGGTCACGACCGATGATTTCACTGTCGCCGATATCGTGAGGCTGGCAGCCAGCGTGGAACGCGCCAGCGAACATCCGCTGGCCGACGCCATCGTGCAGGCGGCAAAGGAACGCAATCTCGAACTGGGCAAAGTCGAGGAATTCTCTTCGCCGACCGGCAGGGGTGCGACCGGCAAGGTCGACGGTAAAACCATCGTGCTCGGCAATGCCAGTTTCCTGGCTTCACTCGGCATCGACAGCAGTTCGCTTCACGAGCAAAGCGAGCTGATGCGCCGCGACGGCGCCACCGTCATCAACGCCGCCGTTGACGGCGAACTGGCTGCGCTGTTCGCCATCGCCGATCCGGTCAAGCCGTCGACACGGGATGCGCTGAAGGCGCTGGCGGCCGAAGGCATCAAGGTCATCATGCTGACCGGCGACAACAAGACCACCGCCGACGCGGTGGCGCGGACGCTTGGAATTACGGACGTCGAGGCCGAAGTGCTGCCCGACCAGAAGAGCGCGGTGGTCGCGAAGCTGCAGAAGAGCGGCAAAATCGTCGCGATGGCCGGTGACGGCGTCAACGACGCGCCGGCATTGGCCGCGGCCGAAGTCGGCATCGCGATGGGCACCGGCACCGACGTGGCGATGGAGAGCGCGGGGATCACGCTGCTCAGCGGCGATCTCGGCGGCATCGTGCGCGCGCGAAAACTGTCGCAGGCGACGATGCGCAATATCCGGCAGAACTTGTTCTTTGCGTTCATCTACAACGCCGCGGGCATCCCGATCGCCGCGGGCATTCTCTATCCCGCCTTCGGCTTGCTGCTGTCGCCGATCATCGCGGCGGCGGCGATGGCGCTGTCGTCGGTGAGTGTGGTCGGCAATGCGCTGCGGTTAAGGGTGACGCGGCTCTAAGCCGCCTTCGCCGCCGTGCCACGCGGCAGGCCGGCGCGGGCCATGCCGCCATACAATGCTTCACCGGGCATTTCCGCTTTCAGGATCGCGCGCACCGCGACCAGCTTTTCGATATCGATGCCGGTCTTGAAACCCTTGCTCTCGCACAGGAACGCGAGATCCTCGAACACCACATTGCCGGTGGCGCCCGGGGCGAACGGGCAGCCGCCGAGGCCGCCGAGCGATCCGTCGAGCACGCGCGCGCCGGCGTCGAGGGCTGCCGATGCGTTGGCGATGCCCATGCCGCGGGTGTCGTGCAGGTGGATGCAGATCGGCTTGTTGCCCGCGATCTTCACCGCGCCCGCGGTCAATTCGCCGACTTGTTTGGGCCCGGCATAGCCGACAGTATCGGCGATCGCGACCATGTCGACGCCGGCCTCGAACAATTTTTCGGTGATCCGCAGCACTTCCGCCGGGTCCACCGCACCCACGATCGAGCAGCCCAGCGCCATCGAGATCGCGGCATTGACGATCGGTTTGTGTTCGCTGGCGTCGCGCAAGTCACAGAGCCGCTTGACGTTGGCGATCGCGGATTCGCGGGTGCGGTTGGCGTTGGCCTGGCTGTGCTCCTCGGTGGCGGACACCACCGTCGCCACTTCGGCGACGCCGGAGGCTAGCGCCTCGTTGACGCCGCGCTCGTTCAGCGTCAGTGCGATGCCGTAGGCGCCGGGCAGCGCGCCGACCGTCTGGATGATCTCGCTGATATCGACGAATTGCGGAAAGGTTTTTGCAGGCAGGAACGAACCGACCTCGAAATGCCGGACGCCGGCGGCATATTCCTCGCGGATCCAGCGCTGCTTGGCCGCCGTGGACGGAAACGACTTCACCAGTTGCAGGCCGTCGCGCAGCCCCACTTCGCGCAGGATGATCTTGTTGTCGGGATAGACGTCTTGCAGGCGGGTCATGGCAGCCTCACGCAGCGTTGTCGGTGGAAGAAAGCTTGTCGAGTTCGGCTCTGATGGCATCGGTGTCGGCGCCCAGCACCGGCACTTTCAGCCCTTCGCCGATATTGCCGCCGTTCCATTCGATCGGCAATGCGGGAACGCGGAACGGCGCCCCGTCGGCGTTGAAATTCTGCACCAGCCCGCCCGGCCGCAACACATGCGGATCCGTCAGCAGGTCCTCGGGACGGTTGATCGGCGAGAAGCAGATGTTGAGCCCATCGAGTTTTGCCGAGAGATCGGCGATCTTCCATTGTTTGACCACCTCGGCGACGCGCGGAATGATGCGCCCGCGCGCCATGATCCGCTCCGTGGTGTTGGTCAGGGTCGGATCCTCGGCGAACTCCTTCAGTCCGAATTCCTTGCAAAAACTCTTCCAATGCCCTTCGGTGACGACGCCGATAAAGATGCGGTCGCCTTCGGCGGTGTCGAAAATATCGTAGATCGGCCAGGCATGCTCGCGCTCTGGCATCGAGCGTGGCTTGTTGCCGGTCATTTCATATTCGACCATGTGCTGGGCCACCAGAAACAGGCAGTTCTCGAACAATCCGATGCGGATATCCGCGCCGTCCTTCGTGCCGCCGCGCTTCTGGTACAGCGCGGCCAGGATCGAAATCGCGCCGAACATGCCGCCCATGATGTCGTTGGCGGAAGAGCCGACGCGCTGCGGCTTTTCGCGCGTCCCGGTCATCGCGGCCAGACCCGACATCATCTGCACGACTTCGTCGAGCGCCGGGCGATGCTCATAGGGGCCGGACAGAAAGCCCTTGTGGCCGGCCACGATCAGGTGCGGATATTTGCGGCGCAGCTCTTCCGGGCCGAGTCCCTGCTTGTCCAACTGGCCGTCGCGAAAATTTTCCAGGAAGACGTCGGCGCTGGCGAGCAGCCGGTGCATGGTCTCGCGGTCTTCGGGCTTGGTGAAATCCAGCACGACGCTCTTTTTGCCGCGGTTGAACAGCGGGAAAAACGAGGTCCCCATGCCGCCGAGCGAGCGGGTCTTGTCGCCGGCCGGCGGCTCGACCTTGATGATCTCGGCGCCCAACTGGGCGAGAACCATGACGCAGGTCGGGCCCATCACCATATGGGTCATTTCGACGACCCTTACGCCCTCCAGCGGCAGTCCCGTCCCCGTCATCATTTTCTCCCGTGCTCGTCTGATATTGGCCCGCAGACTAGGCTTTCGCGGGCTTTCGGGAAAACATAATCTGCCGAACGGTGCCTTCACTGTTGCATAACGCAAATGCGTGGAGGCCGGCGGCCAACGCTGCTAGGCTCGCCTAAGATCGACCGGAAAACAGACTTCGCAGCAAGCGGGTCGCCGGATCCAGGGGGAGGACAGGATGAGCGCGATCGAAATCGGCGCGGGAACCGATGTTGGCTCCGCCCCTGATGGACCGGATGCAATCTCGCGGCGGCTCGAGGCCCTGCCCGCCTCGTCCTATGTCTGGCGCCTCGTCATCCTGCTGTCGCTCGGCGGTTGCTTCGAGATCTATGACCTATTCTTTACCGGCTATATCGCGCCGGGTCTGATCCGCAGCAAACTGCTGACCACCACCACCGAAGCGTTTTTCGGCTTCTCGGGCATCGGCGCCTTTGTCGCCGCGACCTTTGCCGGATTGTTCGTCGGTACGTTCTTCTTAGGCTTTCTCGCCGACCGTTTCGGGCGGCGCGCGGTGTTCACTTCGGCGCTGCTGTTCTACTCTGCGGCGTCGGTGATCATGGCGTTTCAGACCACGCCGGACGGACTGTTACTGTGGCGTTTCATCGCCGGCATCGGCATCGGCGTCGAGATCATCACCATCGATGCCTACATCACCGAACTGATGCCGAGCCGGATGCGCGGCCGTGCGTTCGCGGTCAACCAGTCCGTGATGTTCATCGCGGTGCCGATCGTGGCGTTCCTGTCGTGGTGCCTGGTGCCGCTGGCGCCCTATGGCGTCGATGGCTGGCGCTGGGTGGTATTGATCGGCGCCGCCGGCAGCATGGTGATCTGGGTGCTGCGGCTGATGGTGCCGGAAAGTCCGCTCTGGCTGGCGCGCCACGGCCGCACCGGGGAGGCCCTGAAAATTCTGGCGAGGCTGGAAGCGGCCGCCGGCGCCGCCGCGGCGCGTCCGAAAATGGCGGCAAGCACAGTGCCTGCGCGCGCGCCGGCAAAGGCCGGCTTTGGCGACCTGTTCCGCCCGCCCTATCTGCCGCTGGTCGTGATGTTCATGGTGTTCAACTTCTGCCAGGCGTTTGGCTTTTACGGCTTTGCCAACTGGGTGCCGACGCTGCTGGTCGAGAAGGGCATCACCGTCACCAAGAGCCTGGAATATTCCTTCATCGTCGCCTTCGCCTATCCGATCGCCCCATTGCTGGCGGCGACCTTCGCCGACCGGCTCGAGCGCAAATGGATCATCTGCGGCGCCTCTGTCGCGATCATCCTGTTCGGCGCGGCGTTCTCGCAACTGACGGCGCCTGCACTGTTGATCCTCAGCGGCGTGCTGCTGACGGCCGCGAACATGACGATGTCCTACGCCTATCACGCCTACCAGACCGAGGTGTTTCCGACCGCGATCCGGGCGCGGGCATCGGGGATCGTCTATTCGATGAGCCGGGTCAGCGCGATGTTCTCCG
>JAIEPP010000361.1 GCA_019748335.1 Xanthobacteraceae bacterium | reverse complement strand
GGGCAGTTGCTTGCCGTCGCAGATCCGCACCATCTGCGCGCCGCCGGCTTCATATTTGCCTTCCTGCCCGGGAATGTGACGGAGATATTTCGGTTGCGTCGGATCGGTGACGTCGACGATCGAGGTGCCGTTGGGCTCCGACTTGCCGGTCTGCGGATTGACCGGCGTTGGAATATCGTCGGTGCCGCCATGGTGGCCGACATAGGCGATCCAGCGATCGCCCTGCTGATGAATGGTCGGCTGATAGGCACTGCGCGCCTGCAGTTCGTTATATCCGACCAGCTTCATGTTGGAGGCTTCCGGCGGGGCGCCGATCTTTTGCGGTTCGGCCACGGCGCCAGTGGTGCAGGCGATTGAAAATGCGGCGAGAATTGCGAGTTTGACGCGAACACTCATGTTTTTTCCACCCGGTTAACGGCCAGTCTTTGCTGGCTCGTTCAAGAATGTATCATAGCGGGGCCCGTTTGCCTTGCACTACGCTCGGCCGGAACAATTTTGCGAGATGAGGTGCGAGAGTTCGGTCCACGATAACAAGAAGGATCAGCCATGAAAAACTTGAAGCTCACCATTGCCGCCGCCATGGCCGTGCTCGCCGCTCTCGGCGGCGCCGCCATATGCGCACAAGACAAATACACACTGAAAACGCCTGACGGCGTCGCGTTCTCCTACTTCAGGGGATACGAGGACTGGGCGGTGGTTTCCTCCGCCCGGACCGACGAGGTGCTCAAGGTGATCGTCGCCAACCCCGCCATGATCGCGGCCTACAAGGCCGGCATTCCCGGCAACGGCCAGCCGTTCCCGGACGGCGCGATGATCGCAAAGCTGCAATGGAAGCCGAAGAAGAGCACCGAAGCGCCCTTCGCCGTGGACGTGCCTGACGTTTTCTCCCAGGCCTTCGTCATGGAAAAGGACAGCGCGAGATTTCCGAAAAGCGGCGGATGGGGCTACGCGCTGTTCAACTATGAGCCCGCGTCCGACACGTTCGCGGCCGATCCCAGCCCCTCGGATTGCGGACACGCCTGCCATGTGGCCGTGAAGGCCAAGGATCACATCTTCCACCCCTACCAGAAGCGTTGAACCCCGCGCGCCCTGACCAAAAGACTGAGGCGTGACGATGATTCATCGTCACGCCCTGGCGTCGCGGCCAAAGCCGTTCAGCGGACCATAAAAACCAGCTTGCCGCGGAAGTGGCGGGATTGGCTTACCTCGTGCGCGGCGACGGCATCGCTGAGCTCAAAGCGCGTCACTTCCGGCGGACGGACGGCGCCTGCGGCAACCAGCGCCACAATGCGTTCGAGATGCGGCCGGTCACGGCCGACGCTGGGCCTGAGAGCAACGACGTCACTGCGGTCCGGCTTCGGTGCCTGCGCTCCCGAGGCAATAAAGGCCGCGCGACCGCCTGGTTTCAGCACCGCAAAGGATCGCTGCGCGACATCGCCGCCGACGGTATCGAAGACCGCGTCGCAGTCTTTCACCACCTTGGTGAAATCCTCCTTGTTGTAGTCGATGATCTCGTCGGCACCGATCTCGCGCAGGTAATCGTGGTTCGATGCGCTCGCGGTCGTGATCACGCGCGCGCCCAGATGTTTCGCCAACTGGATCGCGAAGCTCGCGACCCCGCCCGCGCCGCCCTGGATCAGGATCGTCTCGCCGGCCTTCAGTTTCAAGGTGTCCTCGACGGTGCAAATCGCCGTCAATCCGGCCAGCGCCAGGGCTGCGGCATCGATATGCGACAGCCGGTCGGTTTTCTTGGCGACGATGGCTGCCTTGATCGCGATCTTCTCGGCATAGGCGCCCTCCTGGCCGACGTCGCAGACGCCGAAAACTTCATCGCCAACGCTGAGGTCGCTGACACCCTTTCCGATGGCCGAAACGACGCCGGAAAAATCCCGGCCGAGAATGTACGGGAAGCGGGCAAGCTGGCCGGATTTGCCCTCGCGCACCTTCCAGTCCGCGCCATTGACGCTGGCGGCGACGATATCAACCACGACCTGCCCCGATGAGGCCACGGGATCCGGCATCTCGCCGAATTTGAGAACCTCCGGCCCGCCGTGCCGTTCGATGTACGCAGCTTTCATCTGTCGTTCCTGATTGTCTTGCCTGAATTGTCTTGTCCCGACGTGATGGAACCAAGCTCGCATTTTTATCGTCGACGTACAAATGCCGCTGCTTGACATGCAACCATTTAGTTGCCTATTATTTCCACCATGGATGAAGTCTTCAAGGCGCTGGCCGATGCGTCACGGCGCTCGCTGCTGGATCGGCTTCACGCCCGGAACGGACAGACGCTGAACGAACTCTGCGACGGCCTCGCCATGACGCGGCAGGCCGTGACCAAGCACCTTGGAATTCTCGAAGCGGCCAACCTCGTCACGACGCTGAGGCATGGCCGCGAGAAGCTGCACTACCTCAATCCCGTCCCGATCCATCAGATCGGCGAACGCTGGATCAAGAAATTCGAGCGCGGGAAATTGGCCGCGCTCAGCGAGTTGAAACGGCAACTGGAGAAGCGTGATGAGTAAGCCCGAATTCGTCTACACCACCTATATCGAGACCACGGCCGAAAAACTCTGGCAGGCGCTGACCGACGGCGACTTCACCGAGCGCTACTGGTTCGGCGCGCGGCTGCGGTCGGACTGGAAAGTGGGCTCGTCGTTCGAGATGGTGCGCAGCAACGGCACCGTCTCCGACGCCGGCAAGGTGGTCGAATGCGACCCGCCGCGGCGGCTGGCCTATACCTTCATCAACCTGTCCGACACCTACAAGAACGAATTTCCCGCGCTCGCCACCTTCGTGCTCGAACCCTATGGCAGACTGGTGAAGCTGACGCTGACCCACGAAGGTTTTTCGGAAGGCAGCAAGTTCTTCAACGGTATCTCGAAGGGATGGCCCGCGATCCTGTCCAGCCTCAAGAGCATTCTGGAAACCGGACAGCCGCTGGAAATCCCCTTCGAAGCGCTCAAGATGGAAGGCTGAGGGCGGCGATGGACATCAAAAAATTCAAGCCGGCCATCGTCTACACCATCTATATCGCCTCCACGCCCGGGCAGGTGTGGCAGGCACTGACGACGGCCGAGTTCTCCAGGCAATATTTCTCCGGCTTTGCGATCGAGGCCGAGTTGAAGGTCGGCGGCGCCTTCGTCGCCCGCGCGTCCGACGGTTCGGTGCATATCAGCGGCGAAGTGTTCGAATGCGACCCGCCGCGAAAACTCACCATCACCTGGAACGTGAACTGGCCGGCGCTGGTCGAAAAACTCGGGCCGACGCTCGTGACCTACGAGATCGAGCAGGCCGGTGACGCCGTCAAGCTGACGATGCTGCAATCGCACGACCGCGACATCAGCGACGACATCCTGTCGGGCGGCCGCCAGGGCTGGCCGGCGATCCTGTCGAGCCTCAAGAGCGTGCTGGAGAACGGAAAGCCGCTCGCGATCAAGATGCAACCGCCGCAACGGATGCTGGCGGCGCTGAAGGCAATGGGGATCGGGACGCCGTAGGGCGCGCGAGGTCAGTCCGCTACCGGCGCGATGATGCGCCGATAGAGGTGCCAGGTGGCGTGGCCGAGCACCGGCAGCGTGACCACCAGACCGAGGAAATACGGCATTGCCGAAACCGCCAGCAGCACGACGATCAGCGCCGCCCAGCCGATCATCGGCAGCGGGCTGGTCACCACCGCGCGCACGCTGGTGATCATCGCGGTGACGAAATCGACCTCGCGGTCGAGCAGCAGCGGAAACGACACCACGGTCAGCGAAAACAGGATCAGCGACAGCGCTGCGCCAACGGCATTGCCGACGGCGAGAAACAGCAGCCCTTCATTGGTGGTCAGCACCACCGTGATGAATTCATGCAGGCTTCCGAACGAGGCGTTGAGCCCGAGCAGCAGCGCGATCAATAGCCGCACCTGGTACATCCAGACCACGAACACGAACAGCGTGACGAACGCCATCCAGCCGATCTCGCCACGGGACCGCACGGCGGCCCAGACGGCCCCGATCGAAACCGGCTGGCCAGACTCGCGGCGGCGGCTGACCTCGTAGAGCCCGACGGCCACGAACGGGCCGACCATCGCAAAGCCCGCCGCCAGCGGATAGACCAGATACACCATGCCGAACGCCGTCAGGCACAGCAGGATCACAATGCCGCCGGCAGCATACAGCGCGCCGAACGCGAGCCCATAGAGCGGCAGCGCCTGAAAATCCCGCAACCCCTGGCCCACGGCTTCGGCGATATCGGCCGCGGAAATGCCCCGCACCACAGGATCGACCTTGCCGGAAATCGAACCCATCGTTTGCTCCCTTCGTTGGGACACATTGAGGCAGGCGGATATCGCGGGCGTATTGATCTCGGTCAAGTTGAAGTGCAATCGGCTTTGCGCCTGTTACCCCAGCGCCCGCAACTCGCGCCGCAGCACTTTACCCGTCGCGGTCATCGGCAGCGTTTCCGTAAACTGCACGAAGCGCGGATATTCGTGGGCGGCGAGTTGGACCTTGACGAATTCCTGGATCTCGCGTGCCAGCGCGTCACCCGGCGCAAAGCCCGGGCGCAATACGATCCAGGCCTTGATCGATTCGGTGCGGATCGGATCGGGAATGCCGACCACCGCCGACATCGCCACCGCCGGATGCTTCATCAGCGTATGCTCGATCTCCGAAGGACCGACGCGATAGCCGGCGGTGGTGATGACGTCGTCCTCGCGGCTGACATACCAGAAGTAACCGTCCTCATCCTGGATACCGAGATCGCCGGTGAGAAGGAATTCGC
>JAIEPP010000041.1 GCA_019748335.1 Xanthobacteraceae bacterium | reverse complement strand
GGCGGACGAAGCCGCCTGAAAGAATCCCACTACCTGAAATGAAAAGCCCGGTCGAAAGACCGGGCTTTTTGTTTTGGGCCGCATCTCGCCATCCGTCATTGCGAGCGAAGCGAAGCAATCCATACTTTCTTCGTGGCTGTGGATTGCTTCGCTTCGCTCGCAATGACGTTGCGGTAGCGACGGCGCCTCAATCCACCACGATCTTCACGCGATCGCGCGTCTTGACCTGGGCGTGCTGGTCGAGCCCGTTGAGAATCCGGAAACGATCGGCCGGCCGGTCGACGCCGGACATGCGGTGGGCCAGCGATTCCACGGTGTCACCGGGCTGCACGGTGATGACTTTTATGCGCAACGGTCGAGCCGCTTGAATCTCCTCGAGCGTCAGGCGGCGGAACGAGTTGACGGTCTCGCGCGCGTTGCGCTCGCTCTCGGTGCTTTTCTGCTTGGCGGCGAAGATGAAGCGGTAGACGTCGGTGCCGAAGCGCAGCGCGTAGACCTTGAACTGCCAGCTGTCGCCATGCGCGGTTGCCGCCGCCGCCGGAAAACCGTTGATGGTGATGTCCTCGGTCGAGCTCTTCTCGACGCCTTCCATCCAGCCGGAATTGAGGTAGTCGGCGAGCGACTGTTCGGCCGGCACCCGCACCACGTCGAAGCGCATCGCCTGCGTCCCGCCCTCGCGGACGCCGATCACGGCCTGCGCGGTGTTATCCAGCGTAAAGGTGTCGGGGGCCTGGAAGGTGAAGCCGAGCTTCGGGTGCAGAAAACGTCGCCCGCGCACAAAGCCTTCGCTGGGGTCTTCGCCATAGACGATGTTGTCGATCGCGGCGAGATAGGTCTCGCGGTCGCGCTCGCCGCCCTCGGGCGAGGTGTATTGCCGGGCGCTGGCCTGCGCGTTCTGCACCCGCTCCGGCGTCGCCGGATGCGAAGAGAGAAAGTCCTGCGTGCGCGGATCGAGCGAGGTCTTGCCGGCCTTCATAGCGGCATTGCGCTCCATCGAGGCCAGGAAGCGCGAGGCGCCATAGGGATCGAAATGAGCCCGCGCGGAGAGGCCGACGCCGATGCCGTCGGCTTCGAATTCCTGCGCGCGCGAGAAGCTCGCCATTGTCAGTTTTGTCTTCGCCAGCGCCAGTGCGGTCAAATCCGGGTCGTTGCTCATGTCGGTAACGACGCGGGTCACCACCGCCGCCTGCCGCGCCTGGTCCTCGCGGATCGAGGCGTGCTTGGCCAGCACATGCGCCATCTCGTGGCTCAGCACCGAGGACAGTTCCGAGGTGTCGCTGGCGAGCGCGACCAGGCCGCGCGTGACATAGAGCTGGCCGGTCGGCAGCGCGAAGGCGTTGACCGCGCCGGAATTGAGGATCGTCACCTTGTAGGCCTGGTCCGGGCGATCGGAGGCCGCGACCAGCCGATCGACGGTCTTGCTGATCAGGGCTTCCAGTTTCGGATCGTCATAGGCGCCGCCATAGGACGACAGGATGCGCTCGTGCTCGCGCTCGCTGGCGGGGGTCTGCGCCACGGTGCGGTTGGGCTTGACCGGCGAGGCGGTCGAGGCCGGCGCCGTGGCCTCGAACCGGCCCATATTGCCGCAGGCGGACAGCGTGAATGCGGCGCACAACAACGCTGGCGCAGCCAGGAGGCGGCGGCCCGTCATTTGCTTGCGATGCTCCGCACACTCCATCACGTCAGCCAATCGTGAATCTATTTGCCGCCCAGCACTTCGATCTGCCCCACCCGGAGCACTTCGATCCGTGGTCCCCCCCGCGACGAGACAAAGCCGCGGACACGAATCCTTCGATTTTCGAGGGACTTAAGCGAAAGCCCCGCCGCCTCGAACCCCGGGATCATGCGCCTTGAAATAGTCGCAGCAAAGTCCTGTGTCCAGTTCCGTCCGAAATTCAGGTAGGTCGTTGCCCCCGACTGCCTGACGGACAAAACCTTGCCCTCGACCACTGTAAATCGCCCAATCCCGGCCAAAATATCGCCCGGACTTTCCGCGTTTTTTATGGCCGTGGGGGCTGACCAGATTCCTAATTTGGCTGACATGGCCGTGGCCTCGGCCTCGGCGAGGGTTCCGGCGCAGGCGCTGTCGGCCACATTTGCCGAAAACAGCACGGCGCCCTGCCGCAGCAGTTCGCTCTGTACCGGCGCTTCCGAGCCTGCGACGAACACAAAGGCGGTCTGGCGGCCGTAGCGGTCGGGCGTGTCGTCGGCGCCGTGCAGGGTCACATCGCGTCCGCCGACGACAGCCGCGAGCGCGGCCGCGCCTTTGGCCTTGTCTGCGTCCGCCGGCTCGATCCCGGCAAGGCGGATCTCGCGGCCGTCATCGAGCCGAAAGCTGCGGGCGTCGATCACGGCGGCGACGCGGCCGTCGCCCAGGGTCTCGAACGCGCAGCCGCCGGCATGCGCGTGACCGAGCAGCCCAAGACAGGCCGTGACAGCACCAAGGCATCGCAATGCCACTCCGGTCATAACGCCACTCGCGATCCCGCCGGTTCCTGTATGCTCTGCAACAACGGATATCTGAAAAAGCTGCGGAGGGGGAGACGATGGAAATCAACGGCATCGCGCATATTTTTCTGACCGCCTCGAATTTCGAGCGGTCGCGGGAGTTTTACCGCAAGCTGCTGCCGTTTCTCGGGTTGACGCCGGTCATCGATACCGAGACGACGTATTACTGCGTCGGCGGCCGTACCGCGGTCGGCATCAGCGCGCCGTCGCCGGAGCACGAAGGCGCTGCATTCGAACAGAAGCGCGTCGGCCTGCACCACCTGTGTTTTCGCGCCCGCGAGCGCGCCGACATCGACGAGTTGCATCTGTTTCTGAAGGCGCTCGGCGTCAACATCATCCGCACGCCGCGCGAGGATCAGTGGGCGCCGGGCTATTATTCGATCCTGTTCGAGGATCCGGATGGGATCCGGCTCGAGCTCAATCATGTGCCGGGCATGGGATTGTTGGGGTGATTTGTTTCCGTCATGGTCGGGTTTGACCCGGCCATCCACGTCTTGCTTTTCGTCGGCAAGAGCAGTCGTGGATGCCCGGGTCAAGCCCGGGCATGACGTGGAGAGAGTCATTCCGCTTAGCGGAAATATGCGCATTCTCCGCGCCTTGCCGCTGCGCAGACCATGCGGCATGATCGCGCCGAGTAAAATTCAAAGCCGCAGACAATGCGGCAGCCGATCGAGGGAGGCCTTCATGAAACGGGTTATGACCGGCGTTTTCGCCGCTGCTTTGGCGATGTCGGCGAGCGCGGCATGGGCGCAAGCCAAACCGCCGCTCAAGCTTGGCGGCATCCTGGATATGTCGAGCCTCTACGCCGACATTACCGGGCCGGGTTCGGAGATGGCCGCGAAGATGGCGGTCGAGGATTTCGGCGGCGAGGTGCTCGGGCGCAAGGTCGAGATCATCGCGGCCGATCACCAGAACAAGGCGGATCTCGCCGCCAACATCGCCCGCGACATGCTCGACAACCAGGGCGTCGAGATGATTTTTGACGTCGCGGCGTCAGCCACGGCGCTGGCCGCCGGTGAGATTGCGAAAGCACGCAACAAGATCATCATGTTCAACGGCCCCGGCTCGATCCGGCTCTCCAACGAAGCCTGCGGCCCCTACACGGTGCACTATGTGTTCGACACCTTCGGCCAGGCCAATGTGACCGGCCTTGCCGCCGTCAAAAACGGTCTGGATAGCTGGTATTTCCTGACCGCCGACTATGCCTTCGGCCAGGATCTGGAAAAAGACACCGCCAATGTGGTGACCAAATCCGGCGGCAAGGTGCTGGGCAGCGTGCGGCATCCGCTCAACACCTCCGACTTCTCCTCTTTCCTGCTGCAGGCGCAGGCTTCCAAGGCCAAGGTGATCGGGCTCGCCAATGCCGGCGGCGATACCGTCAACGCCATCAAGCAGGCGGCCGAGTTCGGGCTGATGAAGGGCGGCCAGAAGGTCGCGCCGCTGCTCGTCTTCGTCACCGATATCGACAGCATCGGTCTCGAAACCGCGCAGGGGCTGCTGCTTTCGGAAGCATTCTATTGGGACCTCAACGACGACACTCGCGCATTTTCAAAACGCTTTATGGAACGCATCAAGCGGGTGCCGACTTCGGCGCAGGCCGGCGTCTATTCGTCCGTGACGCATTATTTGAAAGCGGTGAAGGCGGCCGGCACCACCGACTCGGCGGCGGTCATGAAGATCATGAAGGACACCCCGATCAACGACATGTTCGCCAAGAACGGCAAAATCCGCGAGGACGGCCGCATGGTGCACGACATGTATCTGTTCGAGGTCAAGAAGCCCGCGGAGTCCAAGGCACGCTGGGACGACTACAAGCTGCTGGCGACGATTCCCGGCAATGAGGCGTTCCAGTCGCTGGAAGCGTCGCGCTGTCCGCTGGTGAAGAAATAAACGCTGCTTCCCCGTCATTGCGAGCGGAGCGACTTATCCGCCGAAGCTCAACGATCGAAGGCGGAAGCAATCCATAGAGCCGAAAAGAAAGTCTGGATTGCCTCGTCGCTTCGCTCCCTTGCACAAACGCTTCGCGTTTGTTGCAGGCAATGACGGCACTAAATTCGAATTCAACAACCAAGAAAGAAGACGCACATGAGCGCAAACGAAATCGTCCTGCAGAACCTCGATCACGGCCTGCTCACCATCACCATGAACCGTCCCGACCGGCGCAATGCGCTCAATCCGGACATGACGCTCGGGCTGGTGGCGGCGGCGCGGCGGGCGGCGGAGGAC
>JAIEPP010000376.1 GCA_019748335.1 Xanthobacteraceae bacterium | reverse complement strand
TGGTTCTGGTTCGGCACTCCAACGGTTACGTCACCGCATATGCCCATGCGAGTGAACTGATGGTGAAGCGCGGCGACCCGATCAAGCGCGGTCAGATCATTGCCAAATCGGGTCAATCGGGTGAAGTGGGGTCGCCGCAACTCCACTTCGAGATCCGCAAAGGATCTTCACCGGTTGACCCGCTTCAATTCCTGAATGGGGCGTGAGGGCTCGACGAGATCGTTCTATCGCTGAGTACAAATCTCTCCACGTCATGGCCGGGCTTGTCCCGGCCATCTACGTCTTGTCTTCGTGATGGTGCGTAAAGACGTGGATGCCCGGGACAAGCCCGGGCATGACGAAGTCTGGGACTCTGCGGAAACTAAATCTGCGCTAATTCCCCGCCAGCCTCACACCGAGCCGCCCGGCCAGTTCCTGCGTGAACTGCCAGGCCACGCGGCCGGAGCGGGAACCGCGCGTGGTCGACCATTCCAGCGCCTCGCGCTCCAGTTCGTCGTCGGCCATCTTGATGCCGAAATGGGCGCAATAGCCGCGCACCATCGCGAGATACTCATCCTGGCTGCAGCGGTGGAAGCCGAGCCACAGGCCGAAGCGATCGGACAGCGAGACCTTTTCCTCGACCGCTTCACCCGGATTGATCGCGGTCGAACGTTCGTTCTCGATCATGTCGCGTGCCAGCAGATGCCGGCGATTCGAGGTGGCGTAGAGGATGACATTGTCGGGGCGGCCTTCGATGCCGCCTTCCAGCACCGCCTTCAGCGATTTGTAGGAGGCGTCGTTGCCGTCGAAGGAGAGGTCGTCGCAGAACACGATGAAGCGGAACGAGGAATTGCGCAGCTGGTCCATCAGGCCGGGCAGGCTCTCGATGTCCTCGCGGTGAATCTCGATCAGCTTGAGCTTGTCGGCCGGCTTGCGCTCGAGGTTGATGTTGGCATGTGCGGCCTTGACGAGCGACGATTTGCCCATGCCGCGCGCGCCCCAGAGCAGCGCATTGTTGGCGGGCAGGCCGTCGGCAAAGCGTTCGGTGTTCTCGATCAGGATGTCGCGCATCCGGTCGATCCCCTTGAGCAGGCCGAGGTCGACGCGGCTGACGCGCGGCACCGGCGCCAGCCGTCCGTCCGGGTGCCAGACAAAGGCGTCGGCGGCGGCAAACGACGGAGGCCGGGAGGCTCCCGGAGAGGCCGCGGAGAGGTGGCTGGCGATGGCTTCCAGGGCGTTTGCGATCCGCTCCGCTGTGGCGTCGCTGGAGGGCTTTGCCGGACGTTTTGTCGCGGTTTTCGCGGGCTTCCGCAATGTGGCCCTGGAGGCGGCGCGGGGCGTTGTTTTCTTGGCTTTTTTCGGCATTCTCGGGGTTCCTGACGGCGCAGCCATAACGGGCCTTGGTTGCTCTCGCAAGCTCTCTAAATGAGGGGCCCGGCCACGTTGCAATTGGGGCCGCCGCCGCTATAGTCCGCGCGAATTTACCCGGACCGGTGCGTTGCCAAGGCCCTGATGCCCGGGCGAGGCCGGTTCTTTCCCGTCTTACAAGGATTGTTCGAATGCTGATTACCCCTGCGTACGCCCAGGCTGCAGCCGGTGGCGATACCAACAGCATGTTGATGTCGCTGCTGCCGTTCGCGCTGATCTTCGTGATCATGTACTTCCTGATTCTGCGCCCGCAGCAGAAGAAGGTGAAGGATCACGCCGAGCTGGTCAAAAACATCCGCCGCGGCGACACCGTCGTGACTTCGGGCGGCCTGGTCGGCAAAGTGACCAAAGTGGTCGACGACGACCAGATCGAGTTCGAGATTTCGGACGGCGTCCGCGTGCGGCAGATGCGACAGATGATTTCGGGCGTCCGCGCCAAGGGCGAGCCGGCCAAGGAAAAGACGGAGACCGCCAAGGACGAGACGTCGGCGAGCTGACGTTTTCCGCGGCCCACGAGCCGCGGCGTATTTTCTCGGCGTGTTTTCTTGGATCTGACGGGTCAACTCGATGTTGTATTTCACAAGGTGGAAGGCGCTGGCGATCATTCTGACCGCGCTTGTGGTCTGCCTGTGCGCCGTTCCGAACTTCTTCCCCGAGGCTCAGGTCAAGACCTGGCCGGCATGGGCGCAACGGCGTCTGGTGCTTGGCCTCGATCTGCAGGGCGGCTCGCACATCCTGCTCGAAGTCGATTCCAATTCGGTCAAGAAGGACAAGCTCGAGCAGGTCCGCGATGACGTTCGCCGCACGCTGCGCGACGCCAAGATCGGCTATACCGGCCTTGCCGCCAAGGCTGACGCGGTCGAAGTTCGCGTCAAGGACACCGATCTGCCAACCGCTCTGACGAAACTGCGCGAGTTGTCGCAGCCGCTCGGCGGTCTGGTCGGCTCCAGCGGCCAGCGTAGCCTCGAGGTCTCCGATGCCGGCGGCGGGCTGATCCGCCTGACCGTGCCGCAGGCCGCGATCACCGAACGCATTCGTCAATCGGTCGAACAGTCGATCCAGATCGTCGAACGCCGCGTCAACGAACTCGGCACCGTCGAGCCGCTGATCCAGCGCCAGGGCACCGACCGCATTCTGGTGCAGGTGCCGGGCTTGCAGGACCCGACCCGGTTGAAGGAACTGCTCGGCAAGACCGCGAAACTCGACTTCCGCATGGTCGATCCCACGGTGCCGGCGGATCAGGCGCAGCAGGGAAGGGTGCCGCCGGACTCCGAAGTGCTGATGAGTTCGACCTCGCCGAAGATCCCCTATGTCATCAAGAAGCAGGTGCTGGTCTCCGGCGGCGACCTGACGGACGCCCAGCCGGGCTTCGACCAGCGCTCGAACGAACCGATCGTGAGCTTCCGTTTCAACACCTCAGGCTCGCGCAAATTCGCGCAGGCGACCACGGAAAATGTCGGCCAGCCCTTTGCCATCGTGCTGGACAATGAGGTGATTTCCGCGCCCGTGATCCGCGAACCCATCACCGGCGGCTCGGGCCAGATTTCCGGCAGCTTTACAGTGCAGTCCGCCAACGATCTGTCGATCCTGTTGCGCGCCGGCGCGCTGCCGGCGCCGCTGACGATCATCGAGGAACGCACCGTCGGTCCCGGCCTCGGCCAGGACTCGATCGAAAAGGGCGAACTTGCGGCCTATGTCGGCTCGATCATGGTGATCGTGTTCATGCTGTTGACCTACCGGCTGTTCGGCGTGTTCGCCAACATTGCGGTTGCCATCAACGTCGCGATGATCTTCGGCGTGCTGTCGCTGCTCAACGCCACGCTGACGCTGCCCGGCATCGCCGGAATCGTGCTGACGGTCGGCATCGCCGTCGACTCCAACGTGCTGATCTACGAGCGTATCCGCGAGGAATTGCGCGGCGGGCGTACCGCGATTTCGGCGATCGATGCCGGCTTCAAGCGGGCGTTGTCGACGATTCTCGATTCCAACATCACGACCTTCATCGCCGCCGCGGTGCTGTTTTACATCGGTACCGGTCCGGTGCGCGGTTTCGCCGTGACACTCGGCATTGGCATCATCACCACGGTTTTCACCGCCTTTACGCTCACCAGCCTGATCGTCGCCGGCTGGGTGCGCTGGAAGCGGCCGAAGACCGTGCCGATCTGATTTAGGGACCTGTTCGTGACTCATTTCGTTCTCATCGCTCTCGGCGTGCTGATTGCCGCGCTGACGGTTGTCAGCTGCTTTGGCTGGCTGCCATCGCTGCGCATCGTGCCGGACGACACGCACTTCGATTTCACGCGTTTTCGCCGTATCAGCTTTCCGATCTCGGCGCTGCTGTCGATCCTGGCGATCACGCTGTTCTTCACCCACGGGCTGAATTTCGGCATCGACTTCAAGGGCGGCACGCTCATGGAGGTCCAGTCCAAGTCCGGCCCGGCCGACATCGCCTCGATGCGCGCGACGCTGGGGAACCTCGGGCTTGGCGACGTTCAGCTCCAGCAGTTCGGCGGTCCGGCCGACGTCTTGATCCGCGTTGCCGAACAGCCCGGTGGCGATGCCGCGCAGCAGGCCGCCGTGCAGAAGGTCCGCGGCGCGCTCGGCGACGCCGTCGAATACCGCCGCGTCGAGGTGGTGGGACCGCGCGTTTCCGGCGAATTGCTAGCCTACGGCATGCTCGGCCTGATGCTCGCGATCTTCGCGATCCTGCTTTATCTCTGGTTCCGGTTCGAATGGCAGTTCGCGCTCGGCGCCATGATCGCCAACGTCCACGACATCGTGCTGACGATCGGCTTCATGTCGATCACCCAGGTCGATTTCGACCTCACCAGCATCGCGGCGCTGCTGACGATCCTCGGCTACTCCCTGAACGACACGGTCGTGATCTACGACCGGATTCGGGAAATGCTGCGGCGTTACAAGAAAATGCCGATGCCGCAACTCTTGAACGAGTCCATTAATTCGACACTGTCGCGCTCGATCATCACCCACGTCACGGTGACGCTGGCGCTGCTGGCGCTGCTGCTGTTCGGCGGCCACGCCATCCACAGCTTCACGGCTGTGATGATGTTCGGCGTGGTGCTGGTCGGCACCTATACCTCGATCTTCATCGCGGCGCCGATCCTGATCTATCTCGGCGTCGGCACCCACCGCGACGGGCCGGACAAACCGTCGAAGAAGTAAACCGTCATGAGCAGTTCCTCGGACGTCCCGCATCTTCCGAGGCCGGCGCCGATCGAGGCCTATGGCAAGGGCGGCTTCGCCTTCGACACCATGTCGCATCGCGG
>JAIEPP010000430.1 GCA_019748335.1 Xanthobacteraceae bacterium | reverse complement strand
GTGAAGCCGGTCATGTAGCCGTCGAGCGGAGTTGCTGCGTGCTGGATCACGGCGCCCATCACCGACGGGGCAATGATCCCCGCCAGCGTGTAGATCGCGCCATAGATCGCGATTACGGCGCCGCGCTGCTGCACCGGCGTGAATTCGCCGAGCATCGGCGGGCAGACGACGTAGATCGATCCGCACAGTCCGGAGCCGACCACCAGGAACGCGATCATCATTCCGCCGGGGGCGACATGAGGCAGCACGGCGAGAATCAATCCGCCGACGATCAGCGGCACCGAGCCCAGCACACCGCGCGCGCCACGCGTGGTGTAGCCGCGCGCCAGCATCACCTGCGAGATCCAGCCCGTCAGCATCACGATGGTGGCGCCGAACACCCAGGGCAGCACCGAAACCCAGCCGGCATCCTTTTGCGAGAAGCCGAGCCCCTTGACGATGAACGGCGTGAACCAGGTTAGCCCGAGCGACAGCGCCCAGTAGGCGCCGAAGGTCGCGGCGCAGCAGCCGAGAAATGTCCGCGACGTCAAGAGCTGCAGATAGGGAACGCGGGTTTCTGCCGCCGTCATCGCCGCCGTCAGCACCAGCGGGCCTTCCTTGCCCATGACGAACCACGCCGCCGTCCACATCAGGCCGACCACGCCGAGCGCGCCGAAGGCGTAGTGCCAGCTGTGATTGACGATGACCCAGTTCAGCGCCGGCACCGCGAGGATCACGCCGAAGGCCGAGCCCTGCGACAGGATCGCGGTCGGCAGCGTCCGCTTTTCGTCGGGGAACCATTTGTAGATCGCATGCGCCGCCACCGAGAACGCCGGGCCCTCGCCGGCGCCGAGGATGACGCGGCAGATCAGCAGCGTGGTGAAGCTGACGGTGCCGAGCATCGGAAACTGCGCCACCGACCAGATCACCGCCATCGCCAGTAGCACCCAGCGGGTGTCGACGCGATTGACGATGAAGCCGACCACGATGGCCGAGATCGAGAACAGGAAGAAGAACGAGGAGCCGAGCAGGCCGAACTGTTCCGGCTGCAGCTTCAACTCGTCCATGATCGGCGCGCCGGCCAGGCCGACCACGATCTTGTCGGCGAAGTTCACCAGCATGAACAGGAACAGCAGGAAGGTGATTTTCCAGGCGCCTTTGGGCGTCGGTTGCTCGGACATGGCTGGCTTCTCCCCGTGATTGCTTTGCTCTTTTCTTGGCCGGCTGGACCGGACTTGCCCGATGCTAGCCATGGCTTTCCCGTCAACGCAACTGGCCATTTTGGCAGGCCTGCGTGCACTGCAACTACTGGCTGTCCACGACCGGCCGCCGGACGTTGTCCGGGCACCCCCGACAGGGATCACGATCCCGTCGTCACAGGATTGAGCCCGTGATCTGATACCGCCGCCCTGATATGTTGCCGCAAATCGAAGGGAATGCTCATGCTCGGAACGGTATATCGGCGCAGTTGGCTCATCGGCGCGGTTGTCTCATTGGCGATTTCGGCCGCGACCGGCGTGGTATCAGTCTCCTTGGCGCAAACCCCGGACTATGCGGCCATCGTCGCCGCCCCGGACCGGAGCGATGCCGACCGGCAGGCCGACCAGCGCCGCCAGCCCGCCAAAATGCTGGCCTTCACCGGCGTCCAGGCCGGGATGAAGGTTCTGGATATGGAGGCCAGCGCCGGCTACAGCACCGAGCTGCTGGCCCGCGCCGTCGGGCCGACGGGCACCGTGTACGCCCAGGATTCGGCCGCCGTGATCGAGCGTTTCGTCAAGGACAAGTTCGATATCCGTGCCCAGAAGCCCGCCATGAAGAACGTCGTCCATGTCGTCAGGAATTTCGACGATCCGATCCCGCCGGATGTTTCCGGCCTCGACCTGATCACGTTCTTCTTCGCCTATCACGACATCACCTACATGGAGGTCGATCGCGCGGCCATGAACAGGAAGATGTTCGCCGCGCTGAAGCCCGGCGGCTTCCTCATCATTGCCGACCACTCCGCCAAACCGGGCGACGGCATCAACGTCGCCAAGACGCTGCACCGGATCGAGGAGAGTACGCTCAAGCAGGAGATCGAGGCCGCCGGATTCAAGCTGGTCGCGGAAGCCGACTTCCTGCGCCACCCCGAAGATCCCCGGGATGCCAAGGTATTCCAGCCCGCGGTGCCGAACGACGAGTTCGTGCTGAAATACCAGAAGCCCAAATCCGAGAAGTCAATGTGAGGCGCGGCCAGCGTGGCCCTCGGCAACGGCAATACAACCGTGCTCAGCGTTAGCGGTTTGACCAAGAGCTACCGCGCCG
Organism: Xanthobacteraceae bacterium; assembly: GCA_019748335.1. Taxonomy (GTDB): domain Bacteria; phylum Pseudomonadota; class Alphaproteobacteria; order Rhizobiales; family Xanthobacteraceae; genus Bradyrhizobium. Next base: position 2,395 of record JAIEPP010000430.1, on the reverse strand, counting down.
CCGGCGAGGACATCGCGGTGCTGCGCGGCGTGGATCTGACCGTCAGCGCCGGCGAGAGCGTGGCCTTAACCGGTGAATCCGGCAGCGGCAAAAGCACGCTGCTGCACCTGATCGCCGGTCTCGACGCAGCCGACGCCGGTGAGATCAGGCTGGACAACGCCCTGGTCTCGGAGCTCAACGATTCCGGCCGCGCCGAATTGCGGCGTGACCGTCTCGGACTGGTGTTTCAGCAGTTCAACCTGATCCCGAGTCTCTCGGTGGAAGACAATCTGGTGTTCCAGTCGCGCATTGCCGGCCGTCACGACGCGGCCTGGCACCACGAACTGGTGGAGCGGCTGGGCCTTTCGAATTTCCTCAGACGCTATCCCGAGCAACTGTCCGGCGGCCAGCAGCAGCGGGTCGCGATCGGCCGTGCGCTCGCGACAAAACCGTTGCTGCTGCTCGCCGACGAGCCGACCGGCAATCTCGACGAGGCCACCGCCGACGAAGTGCTGGCGCTGGCGCGCGATCTGGTCGCGCGCTCTGGCTGCGGCTTTCTGATGGTGACCCACAGCGCGCGGCTCGCCGCCACGCTCGACCGTCAGGTCAACCTCCACAATGGAGTGATCGCGTGAGGCGCGCGCTGTGGACGCTCGCGGTGTTGCTGAGCCACTGGCGGCGGCATCCGATGCAACTGGCGACCCTGCTGATCGGATTGATCTCGGCGACCGCGCTGTGGAGCGGCGTGCAGGCGCTCAATCAGCAGGCGCGCAATTCCTACGACCGCGCCGCCGCCACCTTTGGCGGGACGCGCACTGCCATGCTGGTCGGCAGCGGCACGACCTTCCCGCAAAAGCTGTTCGTCGACCTGCGCCGCGCCGGCTGGCCGGTCTCGCCGGTGCTGGAAGGCCGGATCCAGATCGATGGACGATCGTTCCGGCTGCTCGGCATCGAACCCGTGACCTTGCCCGCGGAAGTCGGCAGCGCACCCGCCATCGGCAAGGCCGATCTGCAATCCTTCATGACCCCGCCGGGGGAAATGCTGGTGGCGCCGGAAACGCTGGCCGATCTCGGGCTTGCCGAGGGCACGCGACATCAGGCCAATGGCGGCGCGCTGTTGCCGCCGTTGCGGGTGCAGCCGCAGCTCGTTCCGGGTGTGCTGGTGGTCGATATCGGCGTCGCACAACACATCCTGAAAATGCCGGATCAGCTTTCGCGGCTGCTGGTCGGCAAGTCCGCGGGCAAGCGCGCGCCGCTGGAAAGCATCGCCGGCGGCAGCCTTCGGCTGGTCGAGCCATCGGCGGAAAGCGATCTCGAACGCCTCACCGACAGCTTTCACCTCAACCTGACCGCCTTCGGGCTGCTGTCGTTCTTTGTCGGCCTGTTCATCGTCAATTCCGCCATCGGTCTGGCCTTCGAGCAGCGCCTGACCGTCTTGCGCACCTTGCGCGCCTGCGGCGTCTCGGCACGGATGCTGAACGCCGTGCTGGTGCTCGAACTGGTATCGGTGGCGCTGGTCGCCGGACTGATCGGGCTGGTCTGCGGCTATTTCATCGCGGCCTCCTTGTTGCCCGATGTCGCGGCGTCGCTGCGCGGACTGTATGGCGCGCAGATCCCGGGGCAACTGACCCTGAAGCCGGAATGGTGGATCGCCGGCATCGCCATCAGCGTTTTGGGCGCCCTCGCCGCCGCCGCCGCCAGCCTGGCAAAGGCGCTGCGATTGCCGCTGCTCGCCACTGCGCAGCCGCAGGCCTGGCAACAGGCGCAACGCCGCTGGCTGGTGTTTCAAACCGCCGCAGCACTTGCCGTGTTCGCGGTTGCCGGCGGCTTGCTGTGGTTCGGCGATTCCCTGATCGCGGGCTTTGCCGTGCTGGCGGCGCTGATGCTGGGCGCGGCGCTGATCCTGCCGATGTTTCTCGAAGCCGTGCTTGCGTTCGGCCAGCGCCACGCCACGCGGCCGCTCAGCGTCTGGTTCTGGGCCGACAGCCGGCAACAATTATCGGGATTGTCGCTAGCCTTGATGGCGTTGCTGCTGGCGCTCGCGGTCAACGTCGGCGTCGCCACCATGGTCGAGAGTTTCAGCCGCACGTTCCTGGTCTGGCTCGACGGGCGGCTGGCGGCGGATGTCTATGTCAACGCGGCCAGCGATGCCCAGGCCACCGAAATCAAGGCATGGCTGCGCGAGCGGCCCGAGGTCGACGCGGTCCTGCCCGGCGGCCGTGCCGAGGCGCAACTCGCAGGGTTGCCGATCGAGGTGTTGGGCCTGCCCGATCACGCCACCTACCGGGACAACTGGCCGCTCTTGCAATCGGCCGACAATGCCTGGATCAGGCTTCGCCCCGGCGATAGCTGCCTGGTCAGCGAACAATTGTCGCGGCGTCTGAAACTTTCCATCGGCGACAGCATCGAGGTTCCC
>JAIEPP010000145.1 GCA_019748335.1 Xanthobacteraceae bacterium | reverse complement strand
TCCAGATGGCACCGCCGGGCTCGACCCTCGACAAGCTCCTGGCATCGGGCTTCGGCGCCGTCATCGCGGTCAAGCACGCCTCGCAGATCGTCAAGGACAAGAGCTACGAGCAATACGCCAAGCGCGGCGGATTTACCCTGAACGCGATCGACTCGGCCAAGGCGCTGGCGCGCAAACATCCGGTACTCTCCGCGGAAACGATAGAGACCGGCATGCTGTCGACCTCGCCGGCGGTCCCCGCGGAAGACGTCGACACCATCGGCCTGGAGTGGCTGCTGGTCGCGCAGTCCAAACTGTCGACGACGACCGTGAGCGACCTCGCGCGCCTGATCTACGAGAACAAGTCCGACCTCGCGCTGGCCGACGGCTTCGCCAGCAAGATCGAACCGGCCGTGACCGACAAGGACGCCTTCGTCGCCGCGCATGCGGGCGCCGCCGAATATATCAACGACGACACCAAGTCGTTCATGGATCGCTACAGCGACCTGATGTATCTGGCCGCCTTGGCCCTCAGCGTGATCGGCTCGATCTGCGCCACCATCTACACCAAGGTGACGCGCATCGCGCCGGAAAAGGCCGGCGAACTCGCGACCGCCATTCTCGATATCGGCGAGCGCATGGAAGACGCCAAGACCCTCGACGCGCTCGATGAGCTGCAGGACGAACTGGAGAAAATCCTGCGCGGCGCGGTGATCGGCCTGCGCGACGGCACCATTTCCTCCGACGGGCTGGAGACGTTCAAGCTCGGCTATGAATTCGTGCGCGACGAGATCGGCATGTGCCGCGAGCATCTCAAGCGGCACGCCGCTCAAAATCCGGGTCCCCAGACCCCCGTCGCGCATGACGACAAGGTGGTGGTCGTAAAAACCGCCCAGAGCGCGTAACGGCGCCCGCACGGCAGATCCGGATGCTCTGGGGGGCCAAACACAAAATCGCGAAAACAACCCCATGCAAAGTAGAATGGGGCGCGAAAAAAGGCTCGCCGTCGCGACCCAGCCTGATCCCATCATGCTTTAGTTCGGTTCGGCGGGCACCCGCGCCCTGATCTCGGCGATCGTGCGCTTGAGCGCCGCCTGCCGTGGGTCGGGCAATGCCGCCGCGCGGGCTTCCAGGATGGCAGCGGCGAGGTCGGGCAGATCAAGTACACCGTCAAACGTCGGCTTGACCAGGCCGTCGATGATGGCATTCCAGTCCGCCATGCCCTGGCGATAGGAATCGCCATACCCCTCGATCATGGTCGCGGTCTGCACGATGGCGGGCGCAGCCATGGGCTGTTTGGTCAGGCTGCGGTCGATCATGTGCAGCCAGCGTTCGACCCAGGCCCGCTCCTTGGGGTAACGCACCGAAAACAGCCGCCACCGCTTCAGCCCCGCCTCGATCTTCAGCCGGCGAATACCCAACCGGTTCGCCGCGTTGAAGCGGATCGATACCGGCAGCCGCAGCCAGCCGAGCCATTCGAGCGTATCGAGTATCGGTTCGGCGACAATGGCGGGCAACGCACCGACCAATTCGTCGATGCGGAATTTCTTGACCTCATTGACCGGCGTAGAAGACTCTTCGAGCGCTGCAAGCGTGAGCTGCGCGATTCGGATCGGGTCTTCGTAACTCATGCGCGCCGCCATCAGCCGCGCGACCTCGGCAAAGACAGCATCATCGAGGCCGCGGCGGCCGACGAACCGCTTCAGCCGATCGACATAGAGCTGAGCGTAGCTCGGCCCCTGATACTCGATCAGCATGTGAATGGCGTCGCTGGCGACGGGCACCACGGCTTCCGGCAATCCCTCGGGGAGGAACGGCGTCGGGGCGTCGTCGTCGCCGATGACATCGGCGAACAGATAACGCAACGAAGACAGGATACCGCGGTCTGACACTCCCTGGGCTCCCGGCCGCTACGCGGGCTTCGGTTCGGCGGCAGCCGTCTGCTGGATCAGTTGCTTCTGCAACGCTTCGAGGTTCTGAAACAACCGGGCGCTGGAAAGGCGCAGGAAGTAGAAGCCGAACGCGGGATTCTGCACATAGAGTTCCTCGACCTTGCTGTAACTGACGCTGAGCACGAGGCCGGCTTCGATGCATTCCAGCGACTGGGTGCGCACGTTCGACGGCGACAGCATGCCGAGCTCGCCGACGATGGCGCCGACCGGCAGCACGATGCCGGACTCGACCAGCTTGAATTTGCCGCTGACGATGTAAAGCATGTCCTCGGCCTTCTCGTCCTTGTAGAACAGCATTTCGCCCGCGAGACATTGGCGCTCGGTCATGAACGGCTTCAGCCAGTCCATCGACAGGTCGCTGTTGACGGATTTTTTCACGTCGCGCACCAGCTGCAGCATCTGGTGCAGGCGATACGAGTTGACGAAGCACATCACCGACTGCACCAGCATGACCAGATAGTTGTGCGCCGGAATGGCAGTGATGAAGAGAACGACGTTGGCGAGAATGCCAAACACCCGCAACGGGATCATGGTCCGCATCGTGGTGGTGGCGACCACGAAGATCGACGCAAACAGCGTGCCGGCGGTTCCCGCGTGTTCTGCCAGATGAGACGTATCCATTGGAAGCCAACCAGTTCTTCGGAAATGAACGTTTTCGCGATTCTGTTGCAGTGCCCGCTATCGTAATGGCCGCGAGGCTCTTTTGATATACGAGGAAAAAGCGAGGTTTTGTCGGGATTCTCACCAATCCCGGGCAAAATTAGGCTCCAATGCGCCTCGACCTGCGTCCGACGCGACTGTCGCTTCGGCACGATAACGCTGTTTACCTGATGTCGTTGACGGCCTCCCCGGCGGCGGGCACGTTGCGCGGACCGGTCACGCCGTGGCATGACCGCAGGCACGCTTCTTCAGCATCGCTCAGGCGCCGTCTTTCCAATGCCCAAACGGCTCGTTCTTCCGGCTCTTACGCTGTTCGCCGCCCAGACGGCCGGCCGCAACATGACCAAGGCGGCCTATGTCGCGGTGACGGCCGGCGTCGGCGTTATGGTCCTGCTCACGGTCGCGCCCGCCTATGAGGCCGCGCATCTGTGGGTCGATGCCGTACTGTGGGCATGCTGGGCCTATTTTGCGTTCGAATGGGTGGTGCGGTTGCGCCACGCCGTGCTGTCGCAACGCGGCTGGGGCTATTCGCTGTCGGTCCGCGGACTGGTCGATGCCGTCGCCGTGGTCGCGATGCCGCTGGCGCTGGCCTGCGGCGTCGAGCCCCGGACGGCCTGGCTGCTCGCGGTACTGTGGGTGCTGAAGGTGGTTCCGGGCATTCCGGGCTTGCGGCAATTGCGCCGGGTGCTGGTGATCGAATCCGGCCCGCTGCTGAGCGTGCTGGTGATTTTCCTGATGGTGCTGTTTCTGGCCTCGGTCGCGGTCTATTTCTTCGAGCGCGACGTCCAGCCCGGCACCTTCAACAGCGTGCCCGCCGCGCTGTGGTGGGCAGTCGCGACCCTGACCACCACCGGTTACGGCGACGTGGTGCCGATCACGCTGCCCGGCCGGCTGGTCGCGGCCCTGGTGATGATCTGTGGCCTCGGCGTGTTCGGGCTCTGGACCGGCATTCTCGCCACCGGATTCGCCGCCGAAACCCGCCGCGACAATTTCCTCAAGACCTGGGAATCCGTCAGCAAGGTGCCGTTCTTCGCGGCCCTTGGTCCGTCCGCCATCGCCGACGTTACCCACATGCTGCGCACCATGGACCTGCCGCCACGCACCATGATCATCCGCAAGGGCCAGCAGGGCGACTGCATGTATTTCATCGCCGCCGGCGAGGTCGAGGTCGATCTGCCCGGCAAGAAGGTGCGGCTGAGCGAGGGCGCTTTCTTCGGCGAGATGGCGCTGCTCGGCAGCAATCTGCGCTCGGCGAACATCACCACCACGCGGCTATCAAAACTGCTGGTGCTCGATCTCGTCGACTTCCGCCTGCTGATGGCGCGGCATCCCGATCTCGCCGAGACCATCGACGTCGAGGCCAAGCGGCGCGCGCAAGAAAACAAATAGGCGAACAAGTAACAAGCAAGAAAATGGAGAATGAGATGTCCAACCCAGCCGAGACGGCGAGCGCGCCGCTGCTCGAAATCAGCGGCGCCCGCGCCACGATCCGCCTCAACCGGCCGAAACATCTGAACCGGCTGCAAGCTGAAGATCTTGGCGACCTGATCAAGCTGTTCGACCGGATCGAGGCCGATCCCGCGATCCGCGTCATGGTGCTGACCGGTACCGGCCGCGCCTTCAGCGCCGGCTACGATCTCAACTCGGTCGCCGACCGTGCCACCAGCGCCAGCGAGGAACCAAGCGCGGGTTCGGCTTTCGAAGTGGTGGTCAACCGTCTCGAGGATCTCGGCGTGCCGACGATCTGCCGGCTCAACGGCGGCGTCTATGGCGGCTCGACCGATCTGGCGCTGGCCTGCGATTTCCGCATCGGCGTCGACACGTCGGAAATGTTCATGCCCGCGGCGCGGCTCGGGCTGCATTATTACAAGAGCGGGATCGCGCGCTATGTGGCGCGGCTCGGCCTCGACAACGCCAAGAAGCTGTTTTTGACGGCGCAGAAAATCACCGCACCGGAGATGCTGCGGATCGGTTACCTCACCGCGATGGTGCCGATGGAATCGCTCGACGAGGAAGTCGACCGGCTCGTGACCATTCTGGCCGGCAACGCGCCGCAGGCGATGCGCGGCATG
>JAIEPP010000343.1 GCA_019748335.1 Xanthobacteraceae bacterium | reverse complement strand
CGACCGGAGCGTTTCAGATGACCCAGACCAACAATCGGTTTTTCGACGAGATCGGCCGTGTGATGAACGACGCCGCCGGCGCCGCCCAGGGCGTCAAGCGCGAGGTCGATGCCGTGGTTCGCAACCAGGCTGAACGCATCCTGCGCGACCTCGACCTGGTCAAGCGCGAAGAGTTCGACGCGGTCAAGGACATGGCCCGCCTGGCGCGCGAGGAAAACGAGGCGCTGAAGGCCCGAATCGCGGCCCTGGAAGCCAAGCTCGCGGTTACGCCGTCGGGGTCGGCCATCTGAAGGCGAGCGGTGGCGACGCCGTCCTTTGGACGGCCAAACCCGGGCATGACGAGGGGATTGCGCTCCCAAAACCGCAGAAAAATCCCTTCATTTCCTTGTCATTTTACCCCTTTGAGGCTAAAAGCCCGCCACGTCCGCAGCCCCCGCACCCCTGGAGGCTTGCTGTAGGACACCCATGGGCCGCGATGCGGCCTTTAACTTTTTAGAAAACAAGGACTTAAGACAATGGCGACCGTCAAGGAATTGAAGGCGACCGTGCGTCCGAAGAGCGGCAAGGGGGCCGCCCGGGCAGAGCGTCGCGCCGGGAGAGTTCCCGGAGTGATCTATGGTAACAACCTGCCCCCCACCTCGATCTCGGTCGACGATGCCGAACTGCGCCTGCGCATTCAGGCCGGCCGGTTCCTGACCACGATTTACGACATCGATCTCGAGGGCAAGAAGCACCGCGTGATTCCGCGCGACTTCCACCTCGATCCGGTTCGCGATTTCCCGATCCACGTCGATTTCATGCGGCTCGGCGAAGGCGCGACCATCCGCGTCAGCGTTCCCCTGCATGTCGTCAACGGCGAAACCTCGCCGGGCGTCAAGCGCGGCGGTACCGTCAACGTCGTCACCCACACCATCGACGTGGAATGCTCCGTCGACAACATCCCGCAGTACATCGAAGCCGATGCCGGCACGCTGGAAATCAGCCACTCGCTGCATCTGTCCGACATCAAGCTGCCGGCCGGCGTGAAGTCGCTGTCGCGTGAAGACGCGACGCTGGTGACGATCGTGCCGCCGTCCGGCTACGCCGAAGAAATCAAGGCGGCTGCGGCTGCTGCGGCAGGTGGTGCGGCTCCGGCGGCGGGTGCCGCTCCGGCGGCGGGTGCTGCTGCGCCTGCGGCGGGTGCTGCTCCGGCAGCGGGTGCCAAGGCTCCGGCGGCGGGTGCGAAGGCCCCGGCGGCTGCCAAGGCGCCGGCTGGCGGCGACAAGAAGAAGTAAGATAGCGCGGGATGCCGCGTCATGCGCCTGTTTGTTGGTCTCGGTAATCCCGGCGGAAAGTACGTCAACAACCGCCACAACATCGGGTTCATGGCCGTCGATGAAATTGCGCGGCGTCATGGTTTCGGACCATGGCGTCGCCGTTTTCACGGCGAGGCATCCGAAGGGACGCTCGACCGCGACAAGGTCGTGTTGCTGAAGCCGACTACCTTCATGAACGAGTCCGGGCGCGCGGTTCAGGAAGCAGCCAGCTTCTTCAAGCTCTCCGCCGGCGAGATCACCGTGTTTCAGGACGAACTCGAACTGCCGCCGGGGAAAGTGCGCGTCAAGATCGGCGGCGGCATTGCCGGCCATAACGGGCTGCGCTCGATCTCCGCACATATCGGCAACGAGTATCGCCGGGTGCGGCTCGGGATCGGTCATCCCGGTGTCAAGGAGCTGGTGCACAGCCACGTGCTGTCGGATTTCGCCAAGAGCGATCGGCCCTGGGTCGAGGCGCTGTGCGAGGCGGTCGCCGACAATGCCGGTCTGCTCGCGACGGAGAAGGATTCGACGTTCCAGAACCGGGTGCATCTGGCGTTGCAGGCCAAAGGGTTTTTCGAAAAGGAAGACGAAAGCGGGAAATAGCTCTCGCGCCGTCACATCAATTCACTCGCCGCGGGTTCGCGCGCAGGATCGGAAGCTACGATGGGATTCAAATGCGGTATCGTCGGACTGCCCAATGTCGGCAAGTCCACGCTGTTCAACGCACTGACCGAGACGGCGGCGGCGCAGGCGGCGAATTATCCGTTCTGCACCATCGAGCCGAATGTCGGCGAGGTCGCGGTGCCGGATCCGAGGCTCGACAAGCTGGCGGAAGTCGCCAAGTCGGGCCAGATCATCCCGACCCGGCTGACCTTCGTCGACATCGCCGGCCTGGTGCGCGGCGCGTCCAAGGGCGAAGGCCTCGGCAACCAGTTTCTCGCCACCATCCGCGAGGTCGATGCGGTAGCCCACGTGGTGCGCTGCTTTGAAGACTCCGACATCACCCATGTCGAAGGCAAGATCGCGCCGCTGGCCGATATCGAGACCATCGAGACCGAGCTGATGCTGGCCGACCTCGACAGCCTCGAGAAGCGCGTCGACAACCTGTCGAAAAAGGCCAAGGGCAACGACAAGGACGCCAAGGAAACGCTCGACCTCGTCAACCGCGCGCTGGTGCTGCTGCGCGAAGGCAAGCCGGCGCGGTTTCTCGAGCGCAAGCCGGAAGAAGAGCGCGCGTTCGGCATGTTGGGCCTTCTGACCTCCAAGCCGGTGCTCTACGTCTGCAACGTCGAGGAAGGATCGGCCAAGGATGGCAATAACTTTTCGAAGCAGGTGTTCGAACACGCAAAGAAGGAAGGCGCGGTCGCGGTGGTGATCTCGGCCAAGATCGAATCCGAAATCGCGACCCTGTCGCGCGAGGAGCGTGTCGACTTTCTCGAAACCCTTGGCCTGGAAGAGGCCGGCCTCGACCGCCTGATCCGCGCCGGTTACCAGTTGCTCGACCTCATCACCTATTTCACCGTCGGTCCGAAGGAAGCGCGCGCCTGGACCATCCACCGCGGTACTAAGGGACCGGCCGCGGCCGGCGTGATTCACACCGATTTTGAAAAAGGCTTCATCCGGGCCGAGACCATCGCCTATGCCGACTATGTCGCGCTCGGCGGCGAAGCCGGCGCCCGCGACGGCGGCAAGCTGCGGCTGGAAGGCAAGGAATACGTCGTCGCCGACGGCGACGTGATGCATTTCAGGTTTAATACTTAGTGCTCGTCGTCATCCCCGCGCAACGGCTTCGCCGTTGTCGCTGGAGGTGCGAGCTCTTGCGAGCCTCGAAGGATGACTAAAGCGTTTTCGAGCGAAGTGGGTACCGGTTCGCGTGAAGAAAACGCGTCAAAACAAAAGAGTAGAGCCCGGTTCTGATTCAATCAGAACCGATAAGGCTCTAGCTCGGCGCAAGTTGCCCATCCATCGAGACGCCGCGCAAAGGCGCGGCTCCTCAGGATGACGAAGAACTTGCGGATACACCTACCGCATCTGCCCCTGATCGCGGATGGCGCCGAGATGCTCGTTGATGCGGAACACGATCAGGATGAATTCGGCGGCGATGCGTGAAAACACCACGCCGACCACGACGCCCGCGATCGAGGACAACAGCAGGATGAAGCCGCCGAACGGGCTGATCGCCATCGCGGCGAGGCCCGAAAATATTCCGGAGATGCCGAACAGGATGATCAATCCGATCACCAGCCAGTAGAACGTCTTGATGATCGTGGGGGTGATGAAGCGGTCCCACTGAAACAGATCCTGAAAATCGAACATCGATGGTTCTCCCGGCAAATCAAAATGGGCAACGCCTGACGGCACAGGGCTAGCTCCGAATGCCGCTTCGGGCAAGCCAGAGGCGAGCGCCGCAGCCGGTACTCGCCCGCGGCGAACGAGCCATGCGAGTGGACGGGTTGAGATTGCTGCAAATAACGGCCACAATCAGGCTTGCCCGCCATAATCCTCAAATCCAAATCCTTCATCGATGACAACGCTCAGTTTCGAAGACTTCAAGCCCGGCCATTTCGGGACCTACGGGCCGCGCCATGTCACGCGCGAGGAGATTCTGGCCTTCGCGGCCGAATACGACCCGCAACCGATGCATCTCGACGAGGAGGCCGCCAAGGCGTCGATGCTGCAGGGGCTGTCCGGCTCGGGCTGGCACCTCTGTTCGCTGCTGATGCGGATGATGTTCGACGGCTTCATCGGCCGCACCGCGTCGATGGGCTCGCCCGGGGTCAACGAACTGCGCTGGATGGCGCCGCTGCGGCCGGGCGATGATCTGACCGCCGATATCGAGGTGGCCGAGGCCAGGGTCTCGCGCAGCCGCCCCGATACCGGCATCGTGACGTTCAGGGGCGTGGTACGCAACGCGGCCGGCGTTACCTTGTGCGAGATGGTGTCGCCGATCATCGTGCGCCGGCGCGATGGCGCGGCGGCGGAGTAGACCCATGCGTTTCTTCGAAGACATGGAGATCGGTGCCCGCCGCGACGTCGGTTCGTTCACCTTCACCGCCGAATCGATCAAGCATTTTGCCGCGCAGTTCGATCCGCAGGCCTTTCACCTCGACGAGGAAGCGGGACGCAACTCGCTGTTCGGAGGCCTTGCGGCGTCCGGCTGGCATGTCGGGTCGGTGTGCATGAAGCTCATGGTCGCCGACGGGCAGCGCCTGATGCGGGAGGCGGCCGCGCGCGGCGAGAAGATCGCGGTCTGGGGACCGTCGCCGGGTTTTCGCGAACTGCGCTGGATCAGGCCGGTGCTGGCCGGCGACACCGTCAGCTTCACCAGCGTCATCGAATCGAAGCGGACG